>NZ_JBGCCB010000002.1:0-231410 GCF_041261685.1 Peribacillus sp. B2I2
GATGTTTCTCAGGAAGCGCCGTTGATAATAATGGTGAACTAACCCTAATCTATACAGGACATCACTATACAGACAAGGAAAAAGATCTCTTCTATCAAAATCAAAATATTGCGGTCAGTACGGATGGCATAACATTTGAGAAAGTTGGAGAAAATCCGGTTATTGCTAAACCACCAGTAGATAGTGCACATCACTTCCGTGATCCAAAGGTGTGGAAGCACAATGATGCCTGGTACATGGTTTTAGGAAATTCGACGAAGGAGAATGTCGGAAGAGTTATTTTATACCGTTCATCTGATCTATTGAAGTGGGAATACATTGGTGTTCTTGCACAAAGTGATGGCTCGCTTGGATATATGTGGGAGTGTCCGGACTTCTTTGAATTAGATGGAAAATATATTCTAATGATCTCTCCTCAAGGTATTAAATCAACTGGAGATTTATATAATAATCTATTCCAAACAGGTTATTTGGTTGGAGATTATAATTACGAAACAAACGAGTTTGTTCATGGGTCATTTACTGAACTAGATAATGGACATGACTTTTATGCAGTTCAAACCCTATTAGATGATAAAGGTCGTCGAATTGCGATTGGTTGGATGGATATGTGGGAGTCAAACATGCCAACTAAAGCAGATGGATGGTGTGGTGCCTTAACATTACCACGCGAAATAACGCTAGGGGATCATAACAAGATTTTAATGAATCCTGTTGAGGAATTAATCTTATTACGAGATTCTGAACATAATGAGTGTACAAATCAATCCATTTCTGAAAGCTATTTGATAGAAACGAAAGAGGATTTACTTGAAGTGAAAGCTGTGTTTGACTTAACTAAATGTAGTGCTCAATCTGTCGGTCTAAAGCTTCGTGGAGTTAACCAAGAAGAAACAGTATTAACGTATCACTTAGCTAAACAACAGCTAACACTTGATTGCTCCAAGTCAGGAAAAGTGGAAGATGGTGTTAGGAACACAATACTTGAGACAAATAAAGAGCTTTCCCTACGTGTATTTATTGATCGATCTTCCATTGAAATCTTTGCGAATGATGGACAAACGACCATGACAAGTCGTATCTATCCGAATGAAGATAGATTAGGTATTGAGTTATTTACTGAGAATGGTGATGTACAAGTCAAGGAAATAACTTATTGGAACCTAAAAGACATCTGGAAATAAAATAACAAGGAACAAGTGTCTAGACACTTGTTCCTTGTTTAGGGGTGAATACATTGAAAAAGATTTTTTGTATTGGTGAGACATTAATTGATTTTATTCCTATTCAAAAAGAAAAATCTTTAAAAGAGGTTACTGGTTTTGAACGTGTTGCCGGTGGAGCTCCTATGAACGTTGCGATTGCAATTGCAAAATATGGTGGGAATTCCGTCATGCTAACCAAGATAGCTAATGATAATTTTGGTGATTATTTAATGGACGTGCTTCAAGGAAATGATGTAGACACTTCCTACATAATTCGAAGCGATGAAGGTGAAACTGGATTAGCCTTTGTATCTGTAGATAATTTCGGAGAAAGAAGTTTTAATTTTTATCGAAAGAATACAGCTGATTTATTACTTTCACCAGATGAGGTGAAGTCAGAGTGGTTTAATCAAGGAGATCTTCTTCACTTTTGCTCAGTGGATTTGGTTGAAAGTCCAATGAAACAAACTCATATAAAAGTGATAGACAGATTTAATAAAATAGGTGGAATTGTAAGTTTTGACCCTAATGTAAGGCTTCCTTTATGGCCTGATGAAGAAAGCTGTCGGCGTACCATACTAAACTTCTTGCCTCTAGCTGATATTGTAAAAGTTTCCGATGAAGAATTATATTTTATAACAAATATTAATAAGGAAAAAGAAGCGATTAAATCCCTTTTTGTCGGTAACGTGAAAGTAGTCGTATATACAAAAGGAAGTGATGGCGCAAATATTTATTTGAAAAATGGAGAGGAATATGAAGACAAAGGATTTAAAGTAATTGTTTCGGATACAACTGGTGCAGGTGATGCATTTATCGGAGGTTTCTTATCCGAACTAGTGTCACTTGAAATATCTAAAGAAAATCTATGTGAAAGAGTGAGTGAAAATCATCAACGATTACTTACTTTTGCAAATGCAAGTGGAGCTCTCACTGCTTCCGTAAAAGGAGCTATTCAGGCAGCACCTGGAAAACGACATGTATTAAATTTTATTTCTACTCAACGGGCAGCAACAAAGAGGGGGGAGAATGAAATTCTGTAACAAGTTGTAAACTACCTTACTGTGTTCATTATTTATAAGGCCAATCAATCTCATATATATATGTATTCCGGTCAAAAAGGTCCAGTTGTAGGAATTATGATAAATGGAGACTTGGTGCGAGGAAGTTGCTTTTTCTCAGGAGAGGTTTTATTCGTCCCTCAGTATGATGACCGAAATTTTCTCCAAGCTTTGGAAAATGGAAGTGGAACTAAATAAGCAACTAGCCGTGAGGAATATGAGATTGATTCCATTAGCTGCTTAGTAGGATAGAAATACGGGAGTGAAGTTCAAGAAAAGATAAAATAAATCTGCAATAGTGAACCTAACAAGAATGGTTCCTTGGGAACTAACGAGTGCATTTGCTGAAGATCGGAGCTGTCTTAAAGTGCAGCTTTTTCTTTATGCAACTACCGGTGCAACCCACTTAGCGAAAGGGGAATCCATATTGTTAAGTCTTAGTTCTGTAAGAAGAAGTAAAAAAGTCGACTCCTTAACGTTGAACTGCACCCCAATTGTTAGACACAACTAACAACTGGAGGTGCAGTTTTTTATGGCGAGATTTTCTTCAGAAGAAAAAATACAGGCAGTAAGACAATATATAGATGGTAATGAGGGAGGACAAACCATTGCTAAATCTATTGGTGTTCATCCGAGTTTACTTCATCAGTGGATTAAACAATTTGAACTTTTTGGTGATGATGCTTTTGAAAAACGCTATACACCCTACCCCGCACAGTTTAAACTAGATGTACTCAATTATATGAACGAACAAGGGACGTCTATCAGGAAAACAGCGGCGATTTTTAATATTCCATCTTATGAAACGCTTCGAAAATGGAAAGTTGCTTATGAAACAGAAGGATTTGATGCCCTACAATCAAAGAAAAAGGGGCGTCCATCCATGAAAAATAAAAATAATAAGACATCAAATACTCAAGTACCCGATGAAGGATCAATAGAGGCTTTACAGGCGGAGAATGAACGTTTACGTATGGAGAATGCCTATTTAAAAAAGTTGAATGCCTTAGTTCAAAACAAGGAAAAATCACCAAACAAGACAAAGCACAAGTAGTCTATGAATTAAGGAATGCATTCTCGGTGAAAGCACTTATACAGCTCGCTGACATTCCGCGTAGCACGTATTACTATTGGGTGAAAAACTTCGGTCGTCCTGATCCAGATGCAGAACTGAAAGTATTGATTAAATCTGTTTTCGATGAACATGATGTTGTTTCAGGATGGAAATCAATAATGAAGAGGCAGCCTGGATTAAAGAAAGCTCAATTACTTCTTCAGTTAGCTAAGAAATCTGTCGGCACAAGACAAGCACTTGAAGCGTATAAATTCCATTTGGAACAATTATTAGAGGAGTATGATTTCGCAGTCTTACAACTCGAAAGAGTGGAACAAGAGGTTAAGGATGTATTAAAACAAATACCTTTTGCCAAGAAGCTGCTTGCCATAAAGGGAATTAGTGAAATTTCTTTAGCCGGAATATTAGGTGAAGCAGGAGATCTAAGTGGTTTTTCACACGGTAATTCTTTACTTCGGCACGCTGGGTTGCATCTGGCTGAAGCAAGCTCTGGAAAGTGGAAAGGCCAAATTGTCATCTCTAAGCGAGGGCGATCCAGGCTAAGGCGTTTCCTTTACTTAGCCACCATGAGCCTTGTGATGAATAACACGGAATTTCAAGCCATTCACTCCCATAATGTTAAAGTGAAAAAAATGAAGAAAATGAAATCGATTATGAAATTGGTAGGTAAGCTAGCTAGGATATTTGTTGGAATAGCACGCAGAAACGAGTCTTATTGTGCAGATAAAGTTCAACCTATTACTGAACTGGTTGCGTAGTTTTAAAGGGGGATGTCTTAATAGGGTTCTCGAAGGGAACCTTTAAAAACTGATGTTCATAGTTTTCTTTTTACTAATGTTGGCTTATTCGTAGGATTTCAAATATGTACGGAGTACCAGATTTCTTGAACAAAAGGGCACCGACCCATCAGGTTAGCATAACTGGCCTCCACCCCTTGGATAGGCATGACGAAGGAATGATAGGGCAATTGACCCGTTGAGACATGGGAGGGAAAGCCTCCAGGGGCGCCCCCCCCGGCCATGGACTGCCTAGCTAACCTTCTAACGCGTTTTTTATTAATAGTAAGGTCGTAGTGTAAAAGTGCTTATTCGACTTCTTAGACCCCTTAAAATACTGTGTGTTTTTCTAGCTTATGGCTAGAATCTGTTTCTTTTTCATAGATAACAGGGACTATCTCTAATTCCAAGCTGTTGATTTATGTTTAATTAAAAAAATCTTTCAATGTATGCTAGTTTTTTGTATTGTCTAATTAGGAGGTGACTTATGGAGAAAGAAGAAAGTTCCCTTTACGATAAATTACCGTTAGGATTATTGGCTGGGTTTTATTTTGAAATAAATAAGAACATTGAAAAAGGAATCTTGTCTGATGCTATGTATCATGAAATTAGATTAATTGAACAAACAGCATTAAGAATAGGGATCTCACTTGAATACCTACATGATAAGGGTTCCCGTGTAATTGAAGCTGAGAAACTACTACTAAGAGGAACAACCATGCAACACTAAATCGAAAGATAAGAAGTCCAATGATCATTAGGGATTCAAATTTGTTTTCTAGTAATCATTGGAAATGTAAGCGCTTTCTTTTATGATAAAAATGGGTTGGATGGCATGTGTGGCTGTCATAGTATAAGGCGTAGGTGGGGCCGGTACCGGGAGAGGACTTAGAAAACATATCTTTTTTTAGCTGAATAAAATCATACATAAACAATAAAAGTAAAAAACGATAGACCCTTTTGCTCCCAAAGGGTTTATTTTGGTGTAACTTCCTTTAATCGAGATGTGATTTTTAATTTTGAAAGATTGGTATTGTTACTAGAAACCAAAGTACTGAACCACATAAACAATGACGGGATTGAGTAGAAGATTACTTAAAAACGAAGTATCCTGATTTTGATGTTAAGGTGCGTGGTAAGGAAAAATTGAGAGTTCTAAAAAGGAGTTGAAAGGGAGGAATAATATTGCTTCAAAAGTTAAGCGATGAATTATTAATTAATACCTATCTTAAAGCCAAAAAATTAGAAATTGACCCCAATTTTATATCGTTATTAACCAAAGAAATGAATAGAAGATTTCGTTCTGATGTAATATAATCATTAAATTTTCTAGAACTATCATAGAAATACACCCAAACTAACAGTAGGCTTTGCAAATGAAATTATACCAGTAACATCTAAAATCAATTCAATTGAGAGCCGACACATTATTAAACGATTAGTGTCGGCTCTTGATTTTATCTAGACTTAACTGAATATACCAAAGCCCAAGTCATATCTAAAGTAACACCTTTTCCTTTATTTTTTGATTTCATTGATTTCGCAAGTTCTAAATGTTTGAGAATAAAATCAGCAATAACTTCGTCCATATCTATTGCAATTCTCTTCATAACTAATCCTCCCAATATGTACATTCTACTATACAAGATTTTCATATTATATCAATCTCCCCCTTAAGCACAATAAGAAAAAGGCTGCCGCAGCAACCCTTACTCTTGAAATTAAGCACCTGTTAGTTCAAGAGATAAAAAAGGTCCCTCGCTATAGCCGACTCTTTACCTCTTAACGTATTTACCTCTTTAAAGAGAGCTTTCTGACAATTTATCCTTGTACATTTGTGGTAAATGCTTAATTTTATATTCAATCGATTTAAGATGTTTTTCCGTATCCTTTATTTGTTGTTGAACGTTCTTTTTATGCAAAGTAAGAATTTGCAGACCTTTTTCTATAGAAGGCTCATTATTTGTAAAACATTCAATAAAAATGCGTATATCTTTAATTTGCAGACCTGTGTTTTTTAAACAACAAATTAGGTCAATCCATTCTATATCGTGCCTATTAAAAATCCTGTTCCCAGTTTTTGTACGATGTAAAAATGGAAGAAGTCCCTCTTTATCATAATACCTTATGGTATATATAGACAGGTTTGTTTTTTTTGCAACTTGTGAAATTGTATAGTTCAATATATTCCCTCCATAAACTTTAAAAGTTGATTTAGAGACTACTCTAGCTACATTTTTTTGTCAATATTTTTTTTGTTATTGACCTAGAGTAAGCTCTATAGTTTATCTTGTACTAGTAAGGACTAAAGGAGGAACTAGTATATGAAATACAATAAGATTACGAACACCGATTTGAAAGCTTCTAACATCATTATGGGAAATATGCGTTTAAAACAACTCTCTTTGTTAGAGGCTGAAAAATTGATTCGAACTGCTATGGAACAGGGTATTAATTTTTTTGATCATGCAGATATCTATGGTCCAGATGTACTTGGGCAATGTGAGGAATTTTTCGCAGAGGCTATTCAGTTGAACACAAGCATCCGAGAAAAAATGATTTTACAAAGTAAATGTGGTATTCGTCGTGGAAAAGGTTACTATGATTTTTCAAAGGAATATATCATTCATTCGGTAAATGGTATTTTAAAACGACTAAAAACAGAATATCTCGATATATTACTTCTTCATAGGCCAGACCCATTAATGGAGCCTGATGAAGTCGCTGAAGCATTTGAAGAACTGCATAGTAGTGGTAAAGTACGATATTTTGGTGTATCTAATCATAATCCTACTCAAATTGAACTTCTTCAAAAATACATTTCACAAAGATTGGTAATAAATCAATTCCAGTTTAGTATTGCACATACACCAATAATTGATTCTGGAATTGCTGTAAATATGAATATTGAACAGTCCGTCAATCGTGATAGTAGCATTTTAGAATACTGTCGAATAAATGACATTACTATGCAGGCTTGGTCTCCATTCCAAAATGGTTTCTTGGATGGCACATTTCTTGGGGATTTAGAGAATTTTCCAGAATTGAACAAAGTCATTAACAGTATTGCTAAAAAATACGGAATAACGGATACAGCTGTAGCTGTCGCGTGGATTACGAGACATCCAGGTAATATTCAGGTGGTTCTTGGAACTACAAGCACACAACGAATGACAGACGCGTGTAAGGGATCAGAAATACCATTAACCAGAGAGGAGTGGTATCAAATTTACAAAGCAGCTGGCAATATAGTACCGTGAAGCAAAAAAAATGAAAAGTTGATCTATCTGTAAGTGAAAAGCCCTTCATTTTTTCCACTCTAAATATGGTCTAGGTTTTATAATGAAGGGTTATTAGTATGTTTCCTTGCAATAGTTTGAAAACGTTGTCATTAGGTGTTTATGGATTTGGAATTCATATAAATAAGAGGAAAAGTAAATTTTCTAATCTATATATTTATATATTTCCTTTTGTTTAGGAAATTAAGAAATATATACCGTGAAAAGACAAGTGATTATGATAGCTCTAAGAATATAAGGTTAGGGTGAAAGTTCACTATTTACAAGTTGTATTTTAAACAACAACGGGGAGGAATAAAAATGAAGGTCGATAAACATTCTGTTTCCCAAATTATTGATGCAATTGGGGGTGAAAAGAATATTTCAGCAGCAACTCACTGTATCACAAGATTACGCTTAGTCTTAAAAGATGAAAACAAAGTAAATCAGGAGTCCTTAAATAGCCATGATCTTGTTAAAGGCTTTTTTTCTACTAACGGTCAGTTTCAAGTTGTGATTGGTCCAGGTACTGTAGAAAAAGTATATAAAGAAATGATTTCTATTACAGGAGTTGGTGAATCGTCAAAAGAGGAGCTCAAAAACGAGGCAGCAAAAAGCTTGAATCCAATTCAACGTGCGATTAAAACTTTATCTGATATCTTTATCCCAATCTTACCTGCAATCGTGACGGCTGGTTTACTAATGGGTATCAGTAACACTTTAACAGGTTCAGGCATTTTTTATGATAATAAATCCTTCGTTGATGTTCACACTGAATGGAAAGATTTAGCGAATATCATTAACCTAATTGCCAGTACAGCTTTTGTTTTCTTGCCAGGACTAATTGGTTGGTCAGCTGTTAATCGGTTTGGGGGAAGTCCTCTTTTAGGAATTGTACTTGGGCTAATGCTTGTGCATCCTGATTTGCTAAACGCATGGAGTTATGGTGAGGAATTGGCAAAGGGCAAAGTTGATACATGGAGCTTATTTGGTTTTCATGTAGAAAAAGTTGGTTATCAAGGACAGGTTTTACCGATTTTGGCTGCCTCACTTCTACTATCGAAAATTGAAATATTTCTACGGAAACGAGTTCCAGATGGTTTTCAAATTTTAGTTGTTGCTCCAGTAGCTTTGTTGATCACGGGTATTTTAACATTCACTGTAATTGGTCCGATTACCTTCTCAATAGGAAACATTATTACAGGTGCAATTATATGGTTATTCAAAACAGCACCAATCATTGGTGGTTTAGTATACGGGGGATTATATGCTCCACTGGTTATTACAGGTATGCAGCACACCTTTTTAGCAGTTGATTTTCAATTGATAGGAAGTACCGGTGGTACATCTTTATGGCCGATGGTTGCATTATCAAATATTGCACAAGGTTCAGTAGCATTTGCAATAATGATATTAATGAAAAATGACAAAAAGTTAAGGGGTTTAGCATTTACTTCAGGAATCTCTGCTTGGTTAGGAATTACAGAACCAGCGATGTTTGGTGTGAACTTACGATATCGCTATCCATTTATCGCAGCTATTATTGGTTCATCAATTGCGGGTGTAGTCGTGTCAGTTAATGGAGTAAAAGCACCATCTATTGGTATTGGTGGTATTCCAGCCCCTCTTTCCATTTTTCCAGAGAACTGGATAGCATTTATTCTTGGCATGTTGATTGTTATTGTTGTACCTTTCATATTAACCTTACTATTTGGAAAAATTCAAGATCGAAATATGATAAAAAAAAGTGAAAATATTACAACAAAATACATGCTAAAAGCAAAGAAAATATAATGGTAGTTTGAGCTTTTTCTGAATAGATGTATGAGATTGTGAGTGAAAAGTGTTAAGAAGACCTCTATCTATTCCTTATACCACATTGATTCACTGGGTTGAAGGAGTCATTTTAACAGCTGTCTGCGATCCAGACAGGAAGCACATTGATTGGGCAAAGAAGAACTTCCCATACAGGGAAAATATACAGGTCATCTAGGTATTATTCAAAATTGGATAGGTGCTATTACTCGAGGAGAGGAATTACTGGCGTCCGGTGAAGAAGGAATAAAAGGATTAGAAATCGCAAATGCTATTTATTTATCTGTCTGGACGAAAAATTTAGTGGAAATACCAATCGATGCAAATCTATTCATTGATGTTTTTACAATAAAAGATTACGTATTCTACTTTTAAAAAGAAAAATACATCAAATACGACATTAAATGTAGCTGGAACACATTAAGGAGGAATAGTTTATGAGTAAAGATGGTATGACATATGCACCAAAAGGAAAGCCTAATCCTGTTGTAAAAGAAGGAGAATTCCAAATCGCAGCTGCTACACTTGATCATGGACACATCTATGGCATGTGTAACGGATTGATTGAAGCAGGCGCGACGTTAAAGTGGGTATATGATTCAGATCCAATAAAAGTGGCTGAATTTGTTGAGAAATTTCAGAGTGTTCAAATAGCAGATTCTCTCGAACAGATTTTGAATGATGAAGCTATTAAGCTAGTTGCAGCTGCTGCAATTCCATCAGAACGAAGTGCTCTTGGTATTAAAGTAATGACAGCAGGCAAAGACTACTTCACCGATAAAACGCCTTTTACAACATTGTCTCAATTAGAAGAAACAAGGAGCGTTGTCGGAAAAACGGGTCGAAAATACATGGTCTACTTTAGTGAACGACTTCACGTGGAGAGTGCAGTATTTGCAGGTGATTTAATTGCAGACGGCGCGATTGGCCGTGTTATTCAAGTTACCGGATTTGGTCCTCATCGCTTGAATGCTTCTAGTCGTCCAGAATGGTTTTTTAATAAAGAACAGTACGGTGGTATTTTGTGTGATATTGGAAGCCATCAAATTGAACAATTTTTACACTATACAGGATGTTCTGATGCAGAAGTTTTACACAGTAAAATAGCAAATTATAATAATCCAGAGTATCCTGAACTAGAAGATTACGGTGATGCCACGTTAAAAGGGAATAATGGAGCCACTCATTTTTTCCGAGTTGACTGGTTTACACCTGATGGGCTTTCTGCATGGGGGGATGGACGTACTTTTATTACAGGTACAGAAGGGACGATTGAGCTACGTAAATACATAGATGTAGCACGGGATGAACAGGGCGATCATCTGT
The DNA here is from genome assembly GCF_041261685.1 of Peribacillus sp. B2I2. NCBI lineage: Bacteria > Bacillati > Bacillota > Bacilli > Caryophanales > Bacillaceae > Peribacillus > Peribacillus sp. B2I2. Next base: position 10,537 of record NZ_JBGCCB010000002.1, read on the forward strand.
ATTTAGTCAATAAAGAAGGAGAACAGCATTTTGAATTATCAGGTAAGGTTGGTTTTCCTTTCTTTGGACAATTAATAATGGATTGCATACATCGAACGGAGAATGCAATGACTCAAGCTCATGCATTTAAGGCTGCAGAGTTATGTTTGCAAGCTCAAGAAGAAGCAACTGTGATATCGTCAAAAGCGGAGGTTTTAAAGTGACAATACTTGCTGATGTGGAGTTAAGGATGTATTCAGTTGTTTAATAAATCCTTACCATTTTAAGTATATTTGTTGTAATACTTCATTATTCTATATTCTATATATTCCCTTCAATTTTAAAATAAGTTGAAAATGGGGTTGATAAGTAAAGAATAAAAATATTCCTATTAATCTTCTATACTTATAAAGTAATTTCAATCCCCAAATTTTTTTATGGATATTGTGCCAAATAATATTAATAGAAATCTCTTATCACATTTTTTGAGGGGAGAGAGAAAAATGAGGTCTGCAAGCAGGAAACTAACACTCAAAAATTTTATTGGTTACGGAACAATGGATTTATTTGGAGGAGGGGCATTCGCAATAATAGGAGCATGGATGCTATATTTTTTCATTACATTTTGTAATCTTACCCCTGTTGAAGCAGGATCTATTATTGCTATTGCTCGTATTGTTGACGCCATTGCAAGCCCACTTATGGGTCATATCACAGACAATTTTGGTCGTACAAAACTTGGAAAAAAGTTTGGAAGGCGCAGATTCTTTTTGTTAGTTGGAAGTCCTTTGATGTTTATTTACTCTTTACTTTGGGTTTCTGATATGAATTACTGGTATTACTTAACTGTTTATACTTTACTCGAATTTCTTGCAGCAATGGTATTAATTCCATTTGAAACACTTGGTGCTGAAATGACTGATGATTTTAATGAACGTACTAAGCTTTCAACTATAAGATTAGTTTATTCAGGGTTAGGAGCATTTTTAGCTACTTTTGTTCCAGGGAGATTATTCGAAATATTCGGAAAAGATTCACCCCAGGTTTTTCTTTACAATGGGATTATCTTCACTGTGATATTTATGGTTTCATTATTAATTACACATAAAACAACGTGGGAACGTAAAGTCGAAGAAGACATTATAGAACCTTCTACTGTAGAAAAAGTACCTCTTAGAGAGGCTTTTAAAAAATTTGTGATTGACACATTATCTACTTTTAGAATTAGAAGTTTCCGCCAGCATCTCACGATGTACATTTGTTCTTTTACAGCTATGGATATTTTAAACGCTGTCTTTGTTTACTTTGTTGTCTTTTCTTTAAATAAAGATGCAGTGTTGGCATCTGACTTATTATCTATTAGCTCGGTACTTCAAATGATATGTACATTATTGTTTGGTTGGCTCGTTATTAAAATAGGTCCTGCATTATCGTTGGAAGTGTCATATATTTCCATAATTACATGTATATGTGGTTATATATTCTTATACCTCGTACAACCCACTTATATGATTGTTGCGCTTTATGCTTTTTCTATTATTTTCGGAATCGGGAAAGGTGGACTATATTATATACCGTGGAACATTTACACTTTTATCCCTGATGTAGATGAAATGGTAACTCGTAAAAGAAGAGAAGGAATATTTGCAGGTATTATGACTCTTACACGTAAGAGTACTACGGCTTTAGCAACATTCTTGGTAGGTGTTTTTTTACAGAAAAGTGGATTTGATGCAAGTGCAACGGCACAGGATACTACAGCAATAAATGGGATTGCAGGTATTCTATTTTTTGGGACAGTAGGTTTAATTATAATTAGTTTAATTGTTGCATTCAGGTTTAAATTATCTAAGAAAACACATTCTATTTTGCTTGGAGAAATTAATAGATTAAAGAATAATGGTTCAATGGAAAATGTTAATGAAGACACACGAACTGTATTGAAATCGCTAACAGGTTGGGAGTATGAGAAGCTTTGGGGTAATAATAACGTAGGATATCAGCATCAGCCCAACAGTTTTGAATACCCAGATTTTAAAAAGCAGGACATTCAGTAATAACTATTTAAAAAAATTACAAACTAACAATATACCTGTAGAAGAAAGTAAGAATGATATTAACCCTAAAGATTCTAGTGTAACTTCTATTACTCATAAAGTGATAATACTAGTCTCATTAGCTGAAGTCATGCAAAATCTAAATTAATCAAACTCAGAATATTAACTGCATTAAGTTCGCTCAGTACTAGAATAATTGTTAATAAGTTATTTGAAAGCATTATCTTAATGATCGAATTAAACATTTATTTTCTGAAAGGAAGGAACTACATGACCAATATCGCAATTATAGGAACTGGATCTATTTCAACTGCCCACATTGAAGCTTATCTTGCAATGCACGAAACTTGTAAAATTGTAGCTTTAGCTGATATTTACCCTAAAAAAGCAGAATCTATAGTAAGAAAATATAATTTAGAAGCCCGAGTTGTCGCAAATTATCAAGAGTTATTGAATGACTCTACTATTGACGCTGTTTCTATTTGTTCCCCTCCTTATACGCATGCACCTATTGCTATTGATTTTATTAAGGCAGGGAAACATGTCTTAGTTGAAAAACCTATGGCTTCTTCTCTAAAAGAATGTGATGAAATGATAAAAGCATCTATTGAAAGTCAGAAGCTGTTATCCGTCGTTGCTCAAAATAGATTTTTGACTCCTATTATGAGATTAAAACATGTACTGGATCAAAATTTAATTGGAAAAGTTGCTCATGCTCAAGTTGATTCTTTTTGGTGGCGTGGTCATAGTTATTATGATTTATGGTGGCGAGGCACATGGGAAAAAGAAGGTGGCGGTTGTACATTAAATCATGCTGTTCATCATATTGACATGCTGCAGTGGATGCTAGGATTGCCAACTGATATTTTTGCAGCAACTACTAATGCTCTACATGATAATGCAGAAGTTGAAGACCTATCTGTAGCTGTACTTCGCTATGGAAACGGCAGTTTGGCGCAAGTAACAAGTTCTGTTGTTCATCACGGAGAAGAACAGCAACTCATTTTTCAAGGTGAAAAAGCAAGAATATCCGTTCCTTGGAAAGTAGCAGCTCAAGTATCTAAAGAAAACGGCTTTCCCCAAGAAAAAAATAATGTAGATTTAGAAAATCGCATTCAAAAAGTTTTTAATCAATATCCGGAGTTACGATTCGAAGGTCATACTGGACAAGTAAATAATTTTTTAAAGGCCATTAATGATGGTGAACAGCTTTTAATTGATGGAACAGAAGGAAGAAAAACACTTGAACTTATTACAGCCATCTATAAATCTGCAAACCTAGGTGTCAATGTAAAGCTTCCCCTTTTAACAGATGACCCTTTTTATACACGCGAAGGGATGTTGGCGAATGTTAAACACTTTTATGAGAAACAAGGTAGCATAGAAAATTTCTCAGATGACACGATAACTGTTGGAGGAAATTACGAATAAGATAAGCTAAGTTTATATAAAATAACAGTTACCAGCAGGGAAGAGGCTCTTAAAGGTTATGTGGAGCCTCTGTCCTGTTATAGTCGATTGATTTCAAGGAATAAAAACTCTAAAACTGCATTTGATTTTTCGTCTATCGTATATTTAGTCAAAAAAATACACCTCCAATTGTTAGATGTTGTCTAACAATTGGGGTGCAGTTCAATAAGGCGGCTCTTTTCTTAATTAATAACAGTAAGGTGGCAACGATTATGACTGATAGTATCATACTGATAGAGGAGTTCAAAAATACCGAAATAGATAAAAATTTAAAATGGTTTTCCCCGCCTAACGAGTGGAATCATAATTGCGAGAGCTCGAACTTAATTATTAAAACTGATAAGCAAACAGATTTTTGGCAAAAAACACATTATGGTTTTCAAGCTGATAATGGACATTTTTTGTACTATGAAGTAAACAGAGACTTTAGATTGACTACTAAAGTAAAATCAAAACCAGAGAATAGATACGACCAAGCTGGCTTAATGGTGAGATTTTCAAGTGATACTTGGTTAAAGACTTCTGTTGAATATATACCTGATGGCAATAGTAAATTAGGTGTTGTTGTAACTAATCAAGGTTATTCTGATTGGTCTAGTCAGGAATTTTCAGAAGACCAGAATTCACTTTTTTATCGAATAACCAGAAGAGAAAACAATTACTACGTTGAATATTCATTAGATGGTATTTCGTGGAGACAAATAAGAATGACCCACCTCGTTAAAGAGACAGATAATATTAAAGTTGGCATCTATGCTTGCAGCCCACAAGGAGAAGGTTACGAAGCAGAGTTCGACTTTATTAAAATTGAAAATATAAATAATGATACAAAAGTTTATTAATAATTTAGGATTACCTTAATATCTTATTCAACTAACGGGTGCGTTAGCTCAAGATCGGAGCTGTCTTAAAGGCAGCTTTTTCGTGCGCCCGGCATGGGTGCAATCTATAGGGTGTGAGTCCCGAACCATGAAGGCAGTAGTAATGGTTAGCTTAATGCAAGGGTGTCCACGGTGACGTGGAATCTGAAGGAAGCAAGCGGCAAACCTCCGGTCTGAGGAACACGAACTTCATATAAGGCTAGGTATCATTGGATGAGTTTGCGAAACAAAACAAAGTCCTTACTGCCGAAGGTGGTACAGAGTAAATGAAGCAGATAGATGGAGGGAAAGATTGCACTCTTACTCGGGGAGGTCTGATGACAGCCAAGTACACTTGGTAACCTGTCCAGTGATGGACAGCTGAATCATCAGAAGTCAGCAGAGGTCATAGTACTTGTCTACTCGAGAAGATAAGGAAGGACCGAACAGATTAAGGAGGATGAATACTAGGCGTTCGTTATCTGCGAAGAAGCAAACAATTCCTAACGGAACTTATTTGAAGGAAGAAGTGGTGAATACACGGGGAACTTCAAAAAGGCGGAGCAGATAAAGGCACAAATAGACCATTTATCCACGTAGAAAGGATATCAACGATGTTAATGGAACAGATACTAGAGAGGGAAAACTTAATACAGGCATTGAAGCGTGTTGAAAGAAATAAGGGGAGCCATGGTGTAGATGGAATGCCGGTTCAAAACCTGAGACCGCACCTCGTAACCGAATGGTACAACATGAAAACTGCCCTTTTACAGGGTACCTATCAACCGCAGCCCGTCCGTCGTATCGAAATCCCGAAACCAAACGGCGGAGTTCGGCTATTGGGTATTCCAACCGTTCTAGACCGTTTCATTCAACAAGCCATTGCCCAAATATTGACCAAGATATATGACTCAACCTTTTCGGAGAATAGCTATGGATTTCGCCCTAACAAACAAGGGCACCAGGCGGTTCGAAAGGCAAAGTCCTATATAACCGAAGGTTATACATGGGTAGTGGATATGGACTTGGAGAAGTTCTTCGATAAAGTGAATCATGACAAGCTCATGGGAATGTTAGAGCGGAAAATTGAAGATAAACAGAGTTCTCAAACTGATTCGAAAATTCCTTCAAGCAGGCATTATGATAGGCGGACTTTTTCATAAAAGTGAGGAGGGAACTCCGCAAGGAGGTCCGTTAAGTCCTTTATTATCTAATATCATGTTAGACGATTTAGATAAAGAACTAGAGAAACGCAATCTTCGATTCGTAAGGTATGCGGATGACAGTACTATATTTGTGAAGACACGAAAAGCCGCCAAACGTGCAATGGGAAATATCTCAAGCTTCATTGAAAATAAACTGAAGCTAAAGGTCAACTACGAGAAGTCGAAGTATGATCGCCCTTGGAACAGAACGTTTCTCGGTTTTAGTTTCACGAAGTCAAAGAAGAACCCGAAGGTTCTACTGGCTAAACAAACGGTGAAGAGAGTAAAGAAACGAATCAGGGAAATGACCTCGAGAAAATTACCGATACCCATGAAACTCCGAATAAATAAGTTAAAGCAATACCTTAGAGGTTGGATGGGGTATTTCGCCCTCATTGATACTCCGAACGTATTGCAGAATTTAGATTCATGGATTCGAAGAAGACTCAGGATGTGCCTATGGAAGCAATGGAAATTGCCAAGAACGAGAGTGAGGAAACTCAAAGGATTAGGCGTCCCATTTGGAAAAGCATATGAATGGGGAAATAGCAGAAAGGGTTTTTGGCGCATAGCGCATAGTCCTGTTCTAGACAAAACCCTTAATAATGCTTATTGGCACCACCAAGGGTTAGTCAATCTATATGAACGATATACAAAACTACGTCAGACTTAAACTGAACCGCCGTATACCGAACGGTATGTACGGTGGTGTGAGAGGTCGGAGGCTAGGCGCCTCCCCCTACTCGATTTATGGCACTAACGGGGCAGGTTAGCATTCCTGTAGATCGTTAAATATCAGGTTTGAAAAAAATAGAGCCCCTCAGTAAGATACGAGTATAGAGTCCAATCTAACTCAGAGTCTTAAGGAGGAAGCCCTACTATGAATTTTAAAATGCAAGACAAACAAAATCAACTAATAGAAAGAATTTCCGATCCACACCTTATTGTTGGTGTGGATATCGCTCAACAACTACACGTTGCAAGAGCAGTTAACTTCCGTGGAATTGTAGTTGGAGACCCTCCTACATTTGAAAATAATGAAGAGGGGTTCCTTAAACTATTAAAATGGATTCATGATTTAAAAAGATTAAAAAACTTAGATGCAGCAATAGTAGGTATGGAGCCTACAGGCCATTACTGGATTAACCTTTCAAAATGGTTATATAACCAAAACATTAAGGTTGTAACAGTCAATCCCCACTTAGTAAAAAGGAATAAAGAGAATCGTGATAATACCCAATCTAAGAGTGATAAAAAAGATGCGCTCGTTATCGCGGATATGGTCAAAAACGGCTACTATTCCTTTATTCGCCCATCATCAGAATCATTTGAGAAGCTTAGAGTTCTAATGTCTAATCGTGATGTGATTGTTAAACGTCTCGTGATGTCTTTTAATCAAGTAAATCGATGGGTGGATGTGGTCTTTCCTGAACTCAGACAAGTGTTTAAAGATGTAACGTGCAAAGGGGCGATCGCAACCCTTCGTTTATTTCCTACACCGGATGAAATATCTTCACTAGAAACACTAGATGTCATGAGGGGTTGGAAGTCTTTAATGAAACGACAACCAGGACCCAAGAAGGCTCAATTACTAATCAATCTAGCAAAATCCTCTATTGGGACCGGACAAGCTCTTGATGCTTATAAATTCCATTTAGAACAATTATTAGAGGATATGACCTCGCTGTCAAACAACTCGAAAGAGTTGAACAACAAGTTAAAGAAGTTCTCTACAAAATACCATTTGCAAAAAAACTACTTATGATTAAAGGAATAAGTGAAATTTCATTAGCCGGGATACTGGGTGAATCAGGAGATCTAAGTGGTTTCTCTCACGGAAACTCTCTATTGCGGCATGCGGGATTTCATCTAGCTGAAGCAAGTTCAGGCAAATGGAAAGGTCAGATTGTCATTTCAAAGCGTGGAAGGTCAAGACTACGACGATTCCTCTACTTAGCAACTATGAGCCTTGTGATGAATAACCCTGAGTTTAAGGCCGTCCATTCCCATAATGTGAAGGTAAAGAAGATAAAGAAAATGAAATCAATCATGAAACTCATAGGTAAACTAGCAAGGATTTTTGTAGGAATAGCACGACGAAACGAGTCTTATTGTCCAAATAAAGTCCAAGTATTGATCCCATTAGCAGCATAGAAATAAAACATTAGTTATATAGAATGTATCATTCAAAATAGTTAACTTTAATTTTGAATGTTGTCTTATTCGTAGGATTTCAAATATGTACGAGTACCAGGTTTCTTAAACAAAAGGGCACACTGTGACCCATCAGGTTTCAGGGAACGAAGTTCCATTGGAGATGGAAATAAACGAAGTGTGGCAATAGCCCCTTTAGCAGTAATGTCTTTAAATACCTGCCTGAGTTCGGGAAAGACAATATCAACCCAACGGTTTAATTGATTAATCGTGCTAACGAGTCGTTTAACTACCACATCACGGTTAGACATAAGGACCCTAAGTATCTCAAATGATTCTGAAGTGTCCCTGACAAAGGCGTAGTAACCGTTCTTCACCATATCAGTGATGACCAGGGCATCTTTCCTATCACTTTTCGACTGAGTATTATCACGGTTTTCTTTATTCCTTTTTACTAAGTGGGGGTTTACCGTTACTACCTCGATTCCTTGTTTAAATAGCCATTTTGAAAGATTAATCCAGTAATGTCCTGTAGGTTCCATTCCCACGAAGGCTACCTCAAGTTTATTTAATCTTTGAAGCTTATCCATCCATTTTAATAAACTAGCAAACCCATCTTCATTATTTTCAAATGTAAGTGGATCTCCGACTACAATTCCACGGAAATTCACTGCTCTAGCCACATGTAATTGTTGGGCAATATCCACTCCAACAACAAGGTGTTTATCGGAAATTCTTTCTATTAGTTGATTTTGTTTATCTTGCATTTTAAACTTCATATTAGGGTTCCTCCTTAGGGTTTGAGTTAGAGTGGTGTCTTACTCATATCTTACTGAGGAGCCCTATTTTTTTCAAAGCTGAAAAATAACGAACTACAGGAATGCTAACGGGTGCTTTACTTCCATAAGAAGGGTTGCTGCGGCAACCTTGTTTTCTTGTGGACCTAAAGGGCTAACGAAGGGGCTCTAATGACATAGTTTATCGACCTTCCTCTCACAGCCTTAGCATTAGTATTGACGGTTTTTCGCCATTTTCATTCTCGGTGGTGAAGCGCTGATTTTTGCGCTTCATGGGTGGCTAACGAGAAGCTTAGCTATATGGGAAGTACAAATAATTTGTAAAATAAAAAGACGGATTATTACAAAACCTCTAGTAAGGAGTTTTTTGGAAGGAGGAAAAAGATTAGACATATGTTTTCATTACGTGGAGATGCTCATAAAATTTATCTTCAATTAAAAAAAGTCTCATACAAAGACCGATCTTTCAAATGTATGAAGAAACTTAAAGAAGTGGAAGAAATTCGAAATTTTTATAGTTCGATTGATAGCGATACGTTAAAAAAAATTAATTATTGTATGATAAAAGAGAAAAACGGATCGGGAATCATTCCTATTATAATATCCTCTGGACCTTGGCTTTTTTTTCTGTTTTCAAAACAATTACAAGATTTCCTTTTCAAAGATGGGAGTTTGCTTTGGGTTGTCTTTGTTTTAACTTATATTTCCATTCTCGCCATAAGTGTGTTTCTTCATTTTCATGAAAAATCATGGGCTTTTGTTCATATTGAAATCATTCAAGATATTTTACATGAACGAAAAGAGATAAGTGAAAAGCCCTGAGGTGAGAACCTAAAACGGCTTCCCTCAATGGAGAGTTTGGTGAGAAAAACATATACTTTCGCACTGTTTCCATGTGTATTTTTCAGCGCGAAATATTACAGCAAAAAAGAGACATCGAAACCGATGCTCCTTTAAATACAAAATAGTGATTATTTTTACAAATTCAACCTTAATCCATTTACTCTTTCCATCCATTTCGTAAGTCTCAGATGTTTTTTTATACGGGCGCGATTCTTTAATAAGTATCGCTTTTCTTAATGAACCAACGGGGCAGGTTAGCTGAAGAGTGCTGTTTGATCTTTGTTCAAGGGCGATATTTTGAATAAGAGAAGGGATTATTCGTAAGTAACCGAACTATTAGTTATACAATTAACGTGGGCTGGATAGCGCAATATTTTGCTTGCAGTTATAATGTTCAAAGACGGACATTTAATGTCTCCAATTCATCGGATGTTTACCAGTGACCTGTGTCAAAATATTAGGAGAAGGGAGCCAAGGTGTGTAATGAAGAACCCTGATAAGATTTACAACACTGCGGTAGAGGCAACTTTAGAGGTAATTGGAGGAAAGTGGAAACCTGCGATTCTCTTTCATCTAACATTTGGCAAGAAACGTAACAATGAATTGAAAAGCTTGATACCCGAAATTACTCAAAAAATGTTAACGCAGCAACTTCGGGAGCTAAAAGAGGAAGGTGTCGTCTTACGCATTTCTTATAATCAGGTTCCACCAAAAGTCGAGTATGAGTTGACAGACTACGGCTGGAGTCTAAAGGAGATCCTGCATCTGATGTGTAGGTGGGGGGATTCGCATATAGAGAGAAAGTACAGAGGAAGGGCTACCCTTCTGGCCAATCCACAGCTTGAAGACGTACAGAACATATAAGAAGCGGGCCTTGTATACAAGGCCCGCTTTGCGTTTATGGGATGACTTTGCGTTTCCGAAAGTCGTCGAAGATGTTCATAAACATCTCTTCGGTATCGACGTATTCGTGAAAACCAAAGCGACGGGCCTTAGTTCCGTCGGCGAAGAAATCGTAATCCCAAGAGAACACGAAATCACCGAATTTCCAGGATGATAGGTCTTTATAGGAATGACTAGCAAGCCCATGATTATCGACCATTTTGTTCCAAAGTGGCTCCTTGTCCGCCATGACAACGTCCAGTGACATCTGCAGCGGAGGCGCCGTCTCCAAGCCGAAATAGTGAGCTATCTTCGGCCATAATTCATTCCACCGGAACAGATCACCGTTCGTGATGTTGAATGCCTGATTGGCACAACGTTCTTCAGTCGCCGCCCATACTGTTGCCTTCGCGAGAAGCCCCGCATCCGTCATCTCCAAGAGACTGTCGTAAGCACCAGGCTTGCCGGGAAACCGCAGCGGAAGTCCAAGCTCCTTCGAAATTGAGGCGTAGATCGCAATAACCATGGCGAGGTTCATCGGATTTCCAAGCGAGAAGCCACAGACTACAGAAGGACGGAGCGCCGACCAATTCCAAGCCTTACCTTTTTGCCTTTGTTCTAAGAAATCTTGCTGATCAACATTGAACTCGGGCGGCATATGTTTAGCATCTGTCTCACGAGCAGGCGTCTTGAATGGGCCGAGATGTGCTCCGTATACCTTGTAACCCTGCATCAAACTGACATGTTTTAAGCCAGAGGCGATTGGTTCGATCGCCTCTACGGTGTTCACTAGCATGGCGAGGTTGGGAGGAACAAGTTCGGCCCAAGTTGGACGGTCCTGATAGGCGGCATAGAAGATATGTGTTACCTCAGTTAAACACCCTAGCTTCTCGCGGGTGTCGTCAATATTGAGTAAATCCGCAGCCACATACCGGACACGGCCGTCAGAATCTCCGCCTCGACGTGATACGCCAATCACGTCCCAATCAGGGAGGGAAATTAGGTGATTAATGAGGTTACGACCGATGACACCATTTGCGCCTACGACCAAAGCGACTTTGCGTGTGCGTGTTTGAGGTACATTATTCATAGTGTTCCAGCTCCTTCTATACTGTGCTTAGTTCACTATTATTTTGCATCAAGGAACCACACTTGAGAAGTACGCACTTTGAAGTGTCATAAGCACTTTTTTGTAATCCAGCAGTACTCATAAGACAAATCCTCGGTGTTAATAACATATAAACCTCAAAAAATCATTATAGGAATTGTTTGAAAATGTAATGATTATTCAACCCCGTTTTTTTCTTTATCCTCTCCTAAACACCAACGTTAATTTATTTTTCAAAATAGATCAGAATGCTGAAAATGCTCATTACTACGAGAGAGAAACGGATTTACTGATGTTCTGGGAAGATCTTCAACAATCGGACGCGATTTTTTAGTAAGAATCGCTTTTTCTATAGAACAAACGGGGAAGTTAGTTAAGAAAATCTCCCGAAAAAAATGTATTTACTACTATTATTTTACGTTTCTATTAATTATGAGGATTAAATTATTTGTTCAAAGCTTACAATAAAACCTCTACCTATAAACGGATTCCTATTATTCTCTTGAATTTTACCTTTCTTTATTCTATCTTAACATCTACGTATATGAGGATTTACACTTTCCATCTATTCTTAAAAATGTACCGGATAAATAAGGAGTGGAGTAAATGGGAAAAAAAAAAGACCTTAGCCGCAGTGATTGCTGCACTTATGATGTTTTCAGCACAGCCTGCTTTGGCTGATATTGAGTCAGACCGTTCTGATAGTAGGAGCTTCGGTCCAAAGACCTTTGACCTTCAGGCACACCGCGGGGGAATGGGGCTTACTGTCGAGTCGACTATTGCATCGTTCTCCCATGCACTAGAAATGGGTGTAAATACACTTGAACTTGACGTGCAAATCACAGAGGACCACCAGGCTGTTGTCACACATGATCGCAAAATATCAGGAAGAAATTGTAAGGATACAACCCCTGCTTTCGCTGGTGACCAAGAGTTCCCATACGTAGGCAAGTATATAAAGGACCTAACTCTTGCTCAGATCCGTACGATGGACTGTGGTACAAATACCAAGCCTGAATACCCAGATCAGCAACCGAGCCCAGGCGCTAAAATGCCGTTGCTAAGCGAGGTTATCGACCTTGTGAAGCACTACAAAGCCAAGAAGGTGTGGATGAACATTGAGACAAAGGTAGAGGCTGGTGCATCTTGGGAGACAGCTCCACGTGAAGAGTTCGTACAAATCGTCGCTCAACACGTTCGCGAGGCAGGATTGCTTGACCGCGTTTCAATTCAAAGCTTTGACTGGGGCGCGCTTATGCGTATGAAAGAGGTAGAGCCAAGCTTACCTGTCGTTGCACTGACCAATGGTCCGCAATTCTTACAGCCAGGCCAACCGGGGGCTTCTCCGTGGCTGGGTGGAATCGACATCGATGACTTCGGTGGAGACCTTGTGGCGGCAGCCAAATCGTTTGGCGCGGATGCAATCTCTCCTGTTCACGGATTCCCACAAAACGGAAAAATCACTGACGAGAACTACGTACCTTATGTAACAAAGGACATGGTGGAGGCTGCGCACAAGTCTGGCATGAAGGTCATCCCGTGGTCAATCAACGATATGCCAACGATGAATAAGCTTATTGACGACGGAGTCGACGGAATCATCACCGACTACCCAGACCGTCTGCGTGAGGTCATGGAAGAGCGTGGATTCGAACTGCCTAAGGGGTATAAGGCAAGAAAAGTTATTAAAGATTAAATAATTCAATGAAATCAGTTTCAGAGAAAATCTATTTATTTAATAAAGTAAGCCACCAAGTTTTAATATTTCGACAATAAAAATTTTATACTCTAAAAATAGTTAATAGAAAACTTTGAGAGGTGTTAGCCTTGTTTAAAAAATTATTTATTTTATTGCTGTCCATGATTCCAATGTTCTCGTACAATAGTGAAACTCATGCCACAGAACTACCAATGGTTGAAAGGGGTAATGAGACTGACATTAAAGTTATGGCTTATAATATTCATCATGGAGAGGGAACAGATGCCATTTTGGATTTGAAAAGAGTTGCAGACATTATTAAAACATCGGGTGCTGATATCATTGGTTTGCAAGAAGTAGATAATCATTTTTCCGAGCGAAGTAATTTCGAAGATCAAGCGAAATGGTTGGCAACTTACTTAGGAATGCATTATGCATATGGTGCAAATCTTGACTATGAACCTTTACAAGAAGGAGAACACCGTCGCCAATACGGAACGGCCGTGTTAAGTAAATATCCTATCCTTTCTGCCGAAAATCATCTGCTCACCAATATTCCATATCCAGTAAACCCTACAGAGCAGCGCGGTCTATTGGATACTGTGATTAACGTGAGAGGAAATCATATTCACTTTTACAATACGCATCTTGACAATAAAAGAGCCGAACAGAGGGATCTACAAATCAGGGAGATACTTGACATTGCAAAACAAAAAGAAGGAACAAGTATCTTTGTAGGAGACTTCAACGCTACACCTGAAAGCTCAGAAATTCAAAAGATGTCTACACAATATAAAGACGTATTTGCTGAACTCGGTCAAAATGATGACTTTACCATACCTGTAGATAAACCAGATCGTCGCATCGACTATATTTTCACTTCTGAAGATGTCAAGTTTAGGACTGGGGAAGTTATAAACACTAATGCATCTGATCATTTACCAATTACTGCAGAGTTAGTACTGAAAAAAAATTCGCAATTTAATAACGGGATAGGCAATAACTAACCCCTAATAAGGACTACCTATCCTTGATTATTGTGAATATGAAACCCATTCAGTAAAGAAACTGAATGGGTTTTTTATTAGGTGCAATTTTTAAATAACTACAAATTTATAATTGATCCTATTTCTGTGGTCCTTCAGGTGACACTGTTTGTTTAGTTCAAAACAGGACATTGGTAGGAAGGGGAATATAAAATAGGAGGGGAAATAGTAAGGTAGTGTAGATGCACAAAAAAAGAGGGAGATGGCGGTATGAAGAAATTACTTACTAGTTTGGTAGTATTAGTAATGGCCCTAGGGATATCTTTTTCCACCGCTTCAGCATCTGCTGGAGGTTTTCACCACCCAGAAAGCTGGGATAAAAACTCTATTTTGCGGAAGGACACTCATGGGGTAGAGGTCAGAAATATGCAGTATATCCTGAATGTCATGGGTTTTTATACGGATTCAGCAGTGGTTGATGTTGATGGGATTTTTGGGCCGAAAACCGAAGCGGGTGTAAAGAAATATCAAAAAGAAAACAACCTGAAAGTGGATGGTGTGGTTGGCCCTCGGACGTGGGATAGCTTCTCACAATACATTAAGAAGAATGGCAATGAAACATATGGAGCAGGCGGAAACATGGGTCTCAGAATCAAATGGAAGTACGACAATTCTTCCTATACATCCGGCTCAAAAGCCTATATTTACGGTAATGGAGATACATTAAGCGACCAATATCGCTTGTATGCGAATTAAAATACAGGATGGTCCTAACATATGAAAAACGTGTCTAAATAGGCACGTTTTTATTTTTTGCATTCACGAGTTGTATGTTGTATCTCCCAATTTACTCCTTGCTTGCGTTGAGTTGGTCTGTGATTGATTTTGGGTGAATTTTTTATTGTCATGGTCAAACTTCGTAAAGAATGCCCTTCTCATAATCGAGAGGGGCATTTTTATAAAGCAAGTCGTCCTGAATTATAGGTCTAACCTTATTGGCTATACATTCTAATTAAAATAATAAAGAAATCTTCTCCAGTTTCATTTAATCCTTTTCACGATAATTGGTTCTTCTCTCTCCCAGCTGTTTCGCAGCCTTTTTAGCCTTCTCCTGCTCAGGGTTTGTGTATAGGGCAGCCGTGGTGGTTGAAGTATGACCAAGTTGAGTCATCAGTAAATGGATATCTCCTGACTGCTCCATTAAGTTCGTCCCATAGGTATGTCTAAGTTTGTGTGGGGACATCGATTTATTGGTCTTAAATGCCTTCGTATATTTCTTAACTAGGGCCTCGATGGCACGGTTGGAGAGAGGGGTCGCTCCATCATTCACCCTAGTCAAGAATACATAAGCATCATCATCGTTTGATCCGCTATAACGCTCCATTCTTATAGCTAGGTAGTCTTTTATGTCCTGCATAGACGGAGGAGAGACTGCCACAACATCCTTTTTCCCCCCCTTACGTAAAACATGTATTTGTTTTTCCTCGAAATCCAAGTCTCGTAGCCTTAAGTTGGATAACTCGTTCACCCGAATTCCGCTTCCTAAGAAGAGGGATAAGATCGCAAAATCACGTTCTTTGTCCCTTTTAAAATAAATGAGTTTCCTGGACTTTTCAGGTAGTTCCTTTTCATAGTTATTCTTCACGAATTCAAGAAACCGAGCATCCTCATCATTGTGGAAAATCTTTGTCGATATTCTGGAAGCCCGCGCCCCCAAAGTCTCTTTCACTTTATTCACTTCAATTTTCAACATGACATTTCGGTAGAAGTAAGGTTCGCCGTCGTCATTTTCTGTCTGTGTCGTTAAATACTTGAAAAGGGAACGTAATGCTGAAATTTTCCGATTGACGGATACTTTTTCCGCTTTTTTTGTTTCCTTCTTATTGATAGGGATATTTCTCCGTTCCAAAAATTTTATAAAGGATTGGGCTTCAATCAACTTCAACTTTTCCAGCACTGTCAGAGGGATATCCTTAATATGCTCCTGTTCAGCAATGCCTTCAGATATCAGCCACTCCAAAAATAATTTATAATCAAGAACGTAATTCAAGAGGGTGGAAGGGGACCGGGTATCCAATTTATTGTCAACATATTCAACGATATAGAAAGGCATGGACTTAACCAGCTGTTCCAACTTCTGCTCATGAACTTGATGTTGTCTGGTGTTAGCCATTGGTCGACTCCTTTTAAGTTGATTTTTGCGTAAAATTCAATTTTTACGCATATTTGTTTACATAATAATATTATGTGTTGTTAAATACCTAACGTAAAAGTCCATGTAGGGATATGACTGAATTGAATTAACATTTCACAGGAACTTTCACATATTCATATTTTTCTGGATATTGAAGTTTAAGCTTTTCGATAGCAGCTTCAGCAGCATCTTTCGTTTCAAAAACTTCATCTAACTTGATTGTTTCTTTTTTTGTATGGAGATCAAAAACTCTTATTATGTATTTCATCATAAAACCCCTTTATCATAATTTAAGGATTTGTTATGTATAGTCGATAAAATCTCCTAGATGGTTTTCATTTACCGGCTGGTAATCATGAACAGCCATGTTCCTGAAACCCACCATAACCTTTAATCGTTTGGCCGTATTTTCGTCAATAATTAAGGCAGTGTGAAGCATATCAAACGCATCTCTGCTGGTTTGAGGCAATCCCAATCTCTGTTCAGCTACAATATGCATAGCCAATTCGATTGACGCTTCGCAGGCCCTCTGAATATTGATTATGATGGAGTCTTGTTTAGTAAAGTCTTTTAGACTTCCAGCATCGTTGGCATATACATCGCGAACTCGCTTCATGCAACGTTCTATTACACTAATTTTATTCAAAATCACATCATTCCTCATAAATGGTCCCACTTTCTCCTATTTTTTTTAAGATATTTTCACGTTCCTCATTCAATTTAGCGTACATGCTTAGAGCAGTCATTTGCTGATTTTTAAGAAGGGTGTCATCTTTTGAATAAATCACAGTACCGGTTGTGTAAATCTGTGCCTGAAAAACGGTTGATGCATCCCTCAGATTAACCAGGTCCACATCTATTTTAAGGATATCGGCCAGTTCCTGGGCAAATAAAAATATCTCGTATGTAAAATGTGAAGAATCTTGACTGTAAAACGCCACATCAATGTCACTATCCTTATGTGTAGTGTTCTTCGCGTAAGAACCAAACACGATAATAAAGGAAGGATCAATTTTGCCTATTAGGAACTCTTGGATACTTTGAAACATTCCTGTTTTCATAAGACACGCTCCCTCATGATAATACGAATAGTATACCAAACATTCATTCCTATGTCTATTTGTTCGTAAAACTAGTATTTTACGCATAGATAGATTGTTTACTCCCCTCTTTATCAACAAGTTAGAGAGAATCATTTTTTTCTATCCTTACTACAAACTTTTAATCATCACCTTCTTCTATAGGTTATATATGATCCAAGCTCTGTAGACAAATTAAAATATAGGTGATTACAATTCATTTATATTCACGAGGTTTATGGTACATTATCCAAACATAGATTTTTTCTTTTGATAGCGTTTTTAGGCTATCCATAAAAGAAAGCCCTGAATTTGTAAAGGTCAAAGGTTATTATATTGAATGTAAAAACAATGCTTCCTTACACAACAGTCATTAGGTTTGCTTTTTCTTATTTATTCTTATAGATGGAAGCATTGAATCTACTTGAAGGAGACTCTTTCATGGCTATGGAGTGTTTATTTATGGAGGTCCTTGAAGCATATCTAAGACTACTTAAATAAAAAAATGAATCAGGAAGTTAAGCAGCATTACCTGATCCATTATTCTTATTTTCTATCCTTTATTAAATTCCTTTTACCTTGTTAAATAAAGAATTAAGTTAGGAGTTATCTTTTTTATTAAGTTCTGTTTGCATTTTATGTTGTGCGTTTTAATTCATTTATTAATCGGAAAAACTCTACCTTATTTCGGTTTTTCAATGAGTCATCGATTTGTTTTTCAATTTGGGCTTTCCTGTAATCGGCAAGGGCTTTTTTTAGTACCATTTCAGCGATCACTTCAGGTTCCAGTAGCGTTCCAGGCAATTGCTTCTCCATTAGAAATCAACTCCTTTACCTTTTTTCTATTATACTGAGTACCTTGAGGATTATTATTATTTTGTAAAGTGCTTGTCTGGCTCCTTTTTCTATTTTCATCGGAATTATCACAACGGGCAAAAGATCCTTAAAAGGATAGTTGTGAAATTATTCTTTCTGTGCCTATTTTTTTGACCGCTTATCAAAAGTAATCCTCAAAGTTCAATAATATGGCCTTAATGGCTTGGCTTTATTTTCCCTTTTCTTTAATCCTTTTCAGAAAGTCCATGAACAAAATCACCAGTAAATCCTCGACCGTCAACTCTACATCTATCAAGTACGGGGAAATATCATGCAGGAATACCTCACCCCGATAAATCTCCGACTCCTTTATTCGAAGGGTGTCCTCTGCTCGTTTTTCTTTTGAGGTCACCTCGATTTCCTCTTCCCTTTGCTCGAAAGAGAAAAGGGAACATGTTCGTAACCTTTTTCTTTAAATAACTCCATCGCTTTAAAGTAGATTAGTTCTATTAATTCCTTCTTCTATTTTTAAACAACTTTATTATTCGTGAACACCTCAATAAGTAAAACAAAAACCCGAAATACAGACGCTCATGTTTGAGTGTCTGTATTTCGAGTAGTCATCCCATTGAATGGGGGCTTTTTAATTCCATTTATTTTTCTCTTTGTTCCGTTTTCCACCATAGTGAATCTTTTGGATTTTCAACAGCTTCTTGATAATCAGATTTAGAAGCAACTGTTGGGTAAGAACCTTTTAGGGATTTTCCTGAAGTACTTTTGAACAAGAATAATATCACTAAAAATCCGATAATACTCACGGCTGTTAGATAGAAACCAGGAGCTAAGTTATTCCCCGTTTGGTGAACTAGCCACGTGGAAACTAATGGGGTAGTTCCACCAAATATTGAAACCGAGACATTAAAGGTCACTGATAATGTCCGATATCGAATATCAGTATAGAACATGGTTGGTAACGATCCAGGCATTGTGCCTTCATAAATTGAAAGCAGAACACCTAGAATTAGAATACCTAACGAAATAAATACTAAAGCATTCAAGTTTATTAAATAAAAAGCAAGGGCAGATAATAGGGATAATCCGCCTGTACCGATTAAGAAAACAGTCTTATTTCCAATTTTATCACTGAGCTTTCCAAATATTAAAGTAAGTGGCACCATAATAATCATTAGAATCGTAATTAATAGAGTTCCTACTGTACTAGATAATCCAATAATCTCATCTAAATAAGAAGGCATGTATGATAGTAGCATATAGCTTGTAATATTAAAGAATGCAACAGCTACAAAACATACAAGAATATCTTTTTTGTGATTTTTAAAAATAGATAGGAAGCTTTCCTCTTGGACTTCATCATCAGAAAGTTCATTTTCAAAAATCGGTGATTCTTCTAAACTTTTTCTTAAGTACAACCCAATAAGCCCTAAAGGTAAGCCGAGTAGAAACGGTATTCTCCAACCCCATGAGGCCATCTGTTGATCAGATAGAGTGATAAAGAGTGTACTGGCAAGTAGTGAAGCGAATATATAACCAATGAGCGTACCAATTTCTAATCCACTTCCAAGCATATTACGTTTATTGTCTGGAGAAGATTCTGCAATATAGACCATTGCACCAGCGTATTCGCCACCAGTTGAAAAACCCTGAATAATTCTAGCTATTAATAAGAGTATTGGTGCCCATATACCGATTTGATCATATGTAGGTAATAAACCGATTAGTAATGTTGAAAAAGCCATTAAAATAATCGTGGTAGTTAAAACGACTTTTCTTCCTAATTTATCTCCGATTTTACCAAATATAATACCGCCTACTGGGCGCATTAAAAAGGCAATCGCAAATGTTGCAAAGGTGAACACTAATTTTAGCTCATCATTCTCAACAGCACTAAAAAAGTTTTGACTAATGATAACAGCTAAATAGGAATATAAGCCAAAATCAAACCACTCCATAGCGTTTCCTACCCCTGTAGCAAACACACTTTTCTTCGCTTTTTGAATATCTACAACGTTGATTTTTTTCTTGTTAAATTTCATTTTATCAAGTCATCTCCATGGGATACAATTATGCAAGAATGAGAAATAAAGTCAAACTGGAGTACAAGTGGATTTTGGGTGTTTCTTCCAATTATAAATAAAATTTTGTCTGCTTATGGAAACAGTTCCAACAACATTAGACTAACTCCACCAGAAATCGAAAAGCCTTTGGACATTAATTATTTTGATACAAAAACAGAAAAATATTCATTTTTTTGATTACAATAGCTCTTTTGGTTGGTAGGTCCCCTGTAGAGAAGAAAGCAGGGGAATAAAGAAATCCCTTGATCCCGTAAGGGATGTCTTTCTGAGCTGGATTCCTTCTTATGTGAACTAAGGATGTATATGGGATACAATGAAACAGAGGTGAAATTTATGAACAAAAATCAAGCACTTTCTATACTTAAAAAATACGCTCCTATACCCGATGATGATGATTTAACTGAGGAAATGATAGATGAGTATGCAAGTGCAATTGAGTATTTTGAGGAACATCCTCATGTTAGTTGTATTGAACCTATTATGATGACCTTCAGTATAGATAATTGTTATGGAATATATGATCATGCAGTAGATGTGTTAAGAAATTTGACTAATGATCAGGTAATACCACATTTAGTCGAAGCAATTCAAAGTAAACATGAGGGTAAAAGATACTGGGGAACAGAAATAGCTCAATTCTTTCCTGACGAAAGATTGCTTGACCCTTTATCGATAATGTATTGATGACCCAAATGAAGAAATCAGAGCTTACGCCGTTTTTGCTTTAAGTTGTATTGGTAGTAAAGTGGTTTTATCGAGGTTGCATGAAAGATTAGTAAAGGAACAAGACGAAGAGGTGTGCGAAAAATTAAAACAAGCCATTTCAAAATTAAAAACCATTAATTAACCTCTTCTTAATATTGTGGGATATCAAATAAACCGTAACATGCCTTCTAGTCACTCTTATAATTCGTATAAGAGATATTTTACGCAAAGATTAATACTATAATTTGCCACACTCTCTTCCTCATCATAAATCTAGAGCTTATGTAAAAGATGGCAATTTGGCAGTAACTTTAGGACAAAAGGAAACTATCTTATATTTATAGAGATCACTTTTAATATTATATATTCTAACGAAGTTCATGGTCTTGAATATGACCTTCTTTTTCGAGTGATAAATCAATAAAGAGAACTGATGTCGATATATCAGTTCTCTAGTAAAAATTTTTTCTATATTCTTTATTTGTTATATGAGAAGAAATTTATAGTGGAATCAAAAAAAATCAGTCCCTACTGAACCTTCCCATTATTCTTTCTTATCATTATTCTCTTGGTTATTCTTTTCTGAAATTCGTCTTTGATTGGCTTTCGTCTCAGCATTCACATGGTTTGCATCATTTCGTTTATTTTTTTTAGAACCTCTTGCATCATTACTCATACTTATTCACCTCCCGCGACAGCTTATATACGTATGTTAGCTTACTCTTGCCTCCAAATTTTATACGCCTTACCTGGATGTAGCACATCGCTAACTAGCAAAAAGACATCCCATACAGACCGCGGACAACATTTCAATCACACAAAAAGAGCAAACCCGTTTAGAGTCAGCTCTTGTAATGATTTAAAAATATCCCCATCAAACCTTATATCCCTTCGTTGTTCAAATTTATTGCACCCTTACTACGTGAAAACCGAAAGAGGTCCTTATAAATGAATTCAGAAGTAGTAGCGTTACAAATACTCGCTTATTCGCAGGATTTCATCACCCTTGAACCTCAGTGCAAAAGATCTTTAATAAAAGGTTAGTTGTGAAATATCCTTTCTGTGCCTAGTTTTTTGACCGCTTATCAAAAGTAATCTTCAAAGTTCAATAAAATGGCCTTCATGGTTGGCTTGAGTTTCCCTTTTCTTTAATCCTTTTCAGAAAGTCCATGAACAAAATCATCAGTAAATCCTCCGCCTTCAACTCTTCATCCATATTCCTCTAATAACTGTTCCAAGTGAAGTTTATACGCATCAAGGGCTTGTTTCGTACCGAGCCTCTTCCTTGTTTAAGATTTCTTCAAAGTTTCCAAGCTATCCAAATTCATTTTAACGAAATGCATTTTGCTATAATGCTTTTCTTCTTCCTCTTCTCGGTAAAATTCCCACCGTCTTGATCCGATATTTTCAAATCTCGCGTGCTTAAAAAGAGTGTTAGAAATATATGATTTTGCTAGAAATTTTTCATTTAACCTTATAGTTACAACAATTTCTTCCATACGTTTTTCTTGAGGAATTTTGTTTATTTTCTCTTTAATAGTTTGTACTTGTTGCTTAACTCTTGCTTGAGCCTGGCTATATGTTCTCGGAAACGTAGGCTATGCAGCATTAACATCTGCATAGAGTATCTTTTTTATTAAGACTTATTCATGATCATAGTAGCTCTTTCTGCCTTTTATGTAAGAGTTGGCAAGGTCCAATGCTTTTTGAACGGCACCAATTCGGTTATAGAAGTGGAAGAGTTTTTTTTCGTAGTGTTCAATTAACATGGTGAAGCCCATATTTTTAAAAAAAGGAAGGGCTGTAGTCTCAATAAAATGATAGTAATCGTCTTCTTCATGATTAAGCTGATAAAGGTGTAATTCAAAAAAAATCCAATTATACGATTTTGTCGATTTTGCTATTCTTAGGCCTTTATGTGCTAATTCCAATAAAATCTCGAATGAAAGTAGTTTTCCTTTATAACAAGTATTAATATAACCATCTAATGCAGTTAAATAATGAGGAACCATTTCATCCATTAGTTCCATGGCTTCTTTGTATAGTTCGGATGCTTCTTTGTATTTTTTTCTTCTGTAAAGTTCAAATGCAAGATTATTAAGGAGCTTTGATTTACGGTCTATTTCATTAATGGTATCACAGGTACGTATTAATTGTTCGTAACGTTCTTTCGTCTCTTCAAAATCATGAAGCTCCTTTGCATTTAATTGTAATAACATGATCGTCTCTGTATCAATTATCCGGATGACATTTAACGTTTTTTGAAAATAGTCAAGAACTTTCTCTGCATAATAATACGATATTATATTAAAATGAATAAGGTGATAGGCTAGTGCCAAATGGTAATAATATTCAAATTGATTATATTGACTTTGATCAATCGATGTTAAAATTTGAATACAATCTCGATACTGTCCGTTGTGAAAATAATACATACCTAGAACATGTTTTAACATATTGCGGTCTTGCGGAGAAAAAGATGATTCATTTTTTTGCAGGTTTTGAATAATTAATAATGCTGTTTCTAATTGATAATTAGATAAATAATACCTTGCAGAGAGTAATTGATAGAAAACTTGAAAATCTGGCAATTGAATCAGTGTTTCTTTTTCGATTTCATCTTTTAAAATTTCTGATTCTTTGCTTTGTTGCATAACGAACGTGTTGTGCCATAACTTTAGTTTCTGTTGAAGATTATGATACCGCACAAATTCATCATCAAGACAGATATTCAATCTTTGGGATAATAAGTGAGTAATTTCCCCTGAGTATTCTGTTATCTCTCGTTCTATCTTACTAAGATGTGTAGCAGAACAAATTCCTTCACAAAGCTGCCCCTGAGTCAACCCCGCTTTTTCACGATAAAACTTGATAAGTTTCCCCTCAATCATAGCTTCACCTCTAGGTTGTAATTTTATCTAGTATATATTGAAAAAAAATGAATATATAATCTATATATTCTAGTAAAATTAAGAAAAGCGCAAGACTACTTAATACCTTCCCTCTATATTATTAGCTTTTTTAATATTCACTCTTGTCTCCCTTTTTTCGAATTCCCAATCTACCCCAATATTTTATTCTGAAGAAAATTCAAATAACGCAACCTTATTGGAATACTCTCTTTCTTTAAATTAAAAATACTTTTAGAAAAATTTTATACTTTCTTTAAAAGTTAAAACACGATGAAGCTAAGCTTTCATCGTGTTTTTTAATATTTATGGCTGTATTCCCAACTCAACTAAAATTGATTCTAATGTCTTACCTTTATACTTCTTCTTAGGTTTTGGAGCATTATCGACATGCTCATTTTGCTTGAGATAGTTTGTTTGAACATATTTCATATCTTTAGCATCAACTATTCTATCAAAGTTGATATCCGCTGCACGCTTCTTTGTTTTCCATGCATTTTGAATTTCAATCGCATCTAGAACATCAATGACATTGTCTTGGTTTACATCACCTGCAGTAATATCAAGCGCAGGTATCCAGCGATTTTGACCGTATAACTCACCATTGTGCTCAAAACCTATACCAGAATTTAGTTTTTCTTTCGTGACAAAGTGGCCTGGGACTTTCATTTCTATCGTGAAGGCATTTGTGCTTAACGGCAGCTTGTTGAATACATATTGTCCATTTTCTTCTACCGTTGATGTCGCATCGAACTCATTTCCTTCTGAATCAAAGATTTTCACTGTACCGCCAACCTTGCTCCAATCCCTTTTCTCTGTAACAGTACCATCTTCATTTTTAAATCCTTGCGGAGTGACATAACCTCTAGCCATTGAGAATTGAGGGTTAACCTTCCAACTATAACCAGATTTTAACACACTGCTTGTCTGATTATTAGCATCCATTACGCTCACAATCGGATTAATGGCTGCTCCAAGGGTATATTGATCATCCTGAACCTTTAACGTAACCTCAACGACTTTTGCATGGTCTAATGCTTTACTCTCTTCATTAAATTGGACAGTAACGACCTTGTCTTTAATCGTTAAAGAGGCTTTGTCCGAGAATTTGCTGTGAAGCTTGGCATCAACTAACTCTACGCTATCTAAACCTCTGTCAAAGTCTCCGTCACCATTAAAGTTCCATTCCGCCTTTGACACTGCGTTTAGGTTATCTAATGATAGCGTTGCTTTTACCGTATCGCCTGTTTTCACCTCATACTTTTCGCCAATAGTATACGCGACAGGTGTACCTTCTTTTACAAAGTAATATTGCTTTGTTGCCGGTTTGTTTCCTGCCATATCATATCCATTCATGCGGAATTGAAGTGCTGGGATGGATTCATCCAGGGCGATTTCTTCGACAAACTTTCCTTCTTTATCCATTGGAATTGGCGTAGAAGGGAAACCACCTTGACCCCAGTAATACACCATCGAGTTCGATGATTGATCGATATTTATGCCCAATTTCTTTAGTTCGTCAATGGTTTGATCTGTGATTTGAATGTCGAATGGATATGTTTCTTGACCTGGCTTATATTCAATAAATGGAGACTTTCCATCAAGTGAACTTTTGAAGCTCGGTGCATCGAGATCGATGAGCAAATGCTGCGTTTCAGTTGTAACCTTCCCGGAAGTACCTGTACCAATGAATTTCAACTTGTAATGTCCCGGTTTTTTCACATAACTTGCTTCTTCCGAAATGGGCTGTTTTGAGTTTCCTGTAAACTCATAAAAAGCTCCATTAAATGCATATAATCCATAATCTACATTGTCATAAGCGTAATCTAAATTTATTGTTCCGACCAACCCGAGGTCCTTTCCTGTTTTGCCATCTTGAAGAACGACATCCATTTTTTCCATTGGTGCACGAAGGTTAAAATCAGCAAATACAAATGGAGTACGCATAGGATCCCATGCCACTTGGTTTAAATGACTTGGGGAATAGGCAGGATTTAGTACCTCAACCTTATTAAACCCATCTTCCATTGTTCGGAAGCTGAAAGGAATCCGATACTGCTCTGATGAATTCGCATTGTTTGTTAATGTAATATAGCCTTCGTAAATTCCATCCTTTGCTTTCTTAGGGATAAGCAAACGTGGTGTTACTTTTTTGAAGTCTTCACTTTTTACAGAAATTTTGCTTGGAATATCCAGCTCCACTCCGTTTTCCTTCAAGCTATTTGAACCATTCGTTTCAGTTACAGTGACACTGAATGTTTTGTTTACTTTATCATTATTTTCAATAGTGATTGATTTTTTTAGATTTAGCTTTTTATCTGCATAGTGAACATCAAAGCTGAGTCCGCCCGTCAATTCTTTTACCTTGATTAATTCCTCAGCACCTGGAACAAATGTTTTATCGTTAATTTTGAAGGTTGTTCCACTATACACTGCTTGGTATGGATCAACTCTTCCTGCTCCAACTTCAAATACACTATAGTCTCCGTTTAGTGGATCTGCCGTATTCATTAGAACGGCTTTAATATCTTCCGGCTCAAATTGCGGATTCGCTTGAAGCAAGAGTGCTGCAATCCCTGCTGTATGAGGAGTAGCCATAGATGTTCCAGAATATCTTGAATATGCATATTGATAGTTTTCTTGATGTTCAGCGTCCACCATATAAGAAGGGACTGTTGAGAGAACACTTACTCCCGGTGCCGTCACTTCTGGCTTCATATCGTATGTTTCTCTTGCCGGGCCTCTTGAGCTAAAGTCCGCTAAGTGGTCACCTTCTGTCTGTTTATCCGCGTATTTGGAGAAAGTAAAATTCGCTTCACCTGCTTGAATCTGTGCTTTAATGCTTTCTCCCGCTTCTTTTGTTAAAGAAAATGACGGCACAAAGTCAACGGACTCTCCAAGATTGGCATTAATTTGCCCTTCCACATTGTTATAAAGAAGAACGGCGGCTGCTCCATTTTGTTTGGCATTGCTGACCTTTTCCGCTAAGGCGAATTCGCCGCGTTCCACAAGTGCAATTTTCCCTTTTACATCCTTGCCGGAATAATCAGAGCCATTTCCTAAACCGACATTCACTACCTCATAGGATTTCCCTTCCCATTCCTTTAATTGGTCTGAATAGTGGCGTGCCAAACTAACAAGTTCGATCGAATCTTTATTTCCGATTTTTCCACTGAAAGTAGAAACCGCCATCGGCACATCACTCGCCCCGACTGTCAAAGCAAGTGCTGCTGAGCCAGGTGAACCTAATGTATAATCATCTGATCCTGCATTTCCAGCTGCTACAACTGCTGTTACATCATTAAGGACAGCATAGTTAATGGCAGTACTGGTTGGATCATAAGGATCATTGATGTCCGATCCGAGGGAAAGGTTGATAACATCCATGCCATCGTTTACAGCTTTTTCTATACCTGCAATGACCCCTTCAGATGATCCTGATCCATATGGTCCAAGAACACGATACGCATATAAATCCACATCAGGAGCCACACCTTTCACAGAAACCTCTGCATTCGTTCCTTGTCCAGCAATGGTACCTGCGACATGTGTTCCATGGGAAGTATAATAGGAAGAACCGGACCAGCTAAATTCTGGTTGCCCCGATGCTTGCCAATCCTTGTACGTTGCCTCCATTGGATCATTATCTTGATCAACTAAATCGTAACCGCCCTTATAGGCATCCTTCAAATCAGGGTGGTTGTAATCAATCCCTGTATCAAGAACCCCAACTTTGATTCCTTTGCCTGTAATACCTTCATTGTGCAGCTGGTCAATTTTTAAATATGGAATACTTTCAACGGATGTACCAGGGGCTGATTTCTCTCCCATGGCGATCGGTTCGACCTTAAATTCTACATCTTTATATACTGCTTTTACGACTTCGGATTGTAAAAGCTGCTCTACCTGATTAGCTGGCAGCTTCATAGCTACCCCGTTATAAACGGTCTTAAAGGTAGAAGTGATTTTATGACCTGTTTTCTTGCTTCTAAGATTAGTAGATGGAAGAATCGATTGAATGTCTTTATTAAACTGAGCATGTTCCTTTTCTACTTGATCATCCGCTTGTTTTTTAGAAAGCTTCTTTCCTTTTACATTCGTATCCAAGACTGCAACTTTTCCCGGCTTTGATTTAAACTGGACGATGACCGAGATTTCTTTATCCTTTTTTAACTCTTCCATTTTAAATCCTTGCAATCCGACATTATCTGTCATTTCAAGTTTATTTAACGCTTTTCGTTGTTCACTTGTCAACGAAGCCAAGACGTCTTCTGCCTTTATGTTCGATGCATTTGCATAAGGAATGAAAGGCGTGTTTGCTGATGATAGCAGCAAGCCAGCTGACAGCGTAATCGCCGCTGTTCGTTTAATGAATGAATGAATTTTCATATGTTCCCTACTTTCTTAGTTAAATAGAAGATTTCCCGAAAAAAAATATTCCTTTCTAAAAATTTAAAATATTCATACAATAATATTAATTGCCTTTCTATTGGATTGCTATTGGGTTAATTTTACAGCTCTTTCTACCTACTTTCTCTTTTAAATGTTCTAAAAAATCATTATTTTTGCGAAAATTAGTGAAAATGACTTAAATTCATTTTTATAAATTGGGGTTTTCTTTGTAAAATAAGAAAATATGAATTCCATTGAGAGAGTTGAAAAATTGAAGTAAAGCACCCGTTAGTTTGAATAACTTGGAAATCCTTTATGAACTAAACTGCCCCTATAGTTGCATAAGAAAAGGAGCTGCTGATCAGCTCCTGATAATGAAGTAAAGCTCCTGTTAAGTTGAACGAGACTATTATAATCTTCCATAGCTAACCAATCTTTCACCCACCTTGTCCTTGGAAAATTGGTCTTTCTATTAGTAATGTTATGGGTTTTACCTTGAACAAAAGGTAATGTGTAAATACTGCAATTATCACTCCATTTAAAATTCCCGCAACTACATCTAAAGGATAGTGAACACCTACCCATATTCTTGAGAAAGCTACTATTATCGCAAGAATAAACCATGAATATTTAAAACGATGAGATGATAGCCAAAGAGTAACAGCAATTGCTATTAAATGAGGTGTAAAGTTTTCCTGAAAAGCTTTTGTCTTCACCTTCAAACGAGAACTTAGTACTAGGGATTACTCTTGCTGCCACACCTTGAGCTTCTGCATAGGCAAAGATTTCATTTTCACCAGATGTTATCATAATCGATCTCCATGATGCGGTGTGTTGGCTGCCTGTGATACTTCCCCTTAGCTTTCCTATGTTATTCACAAACTGATAGATCATAGTTTGAATCATTCGGGTGTCGTTTACTCCATTTGAATCATCAAGTATCTGAGGATAAGAATTCAGGAATGCAGACCTTCTTTCAACAGCCACTTTGGTTTTATATCGATCACTTAAAGAAGATCAAACCCAATAACGATTGGCTCCAGAGAAATATTTTTTTAAAAGGCATGCATTTGATTTAGCTAATACTATAAAAGTATTGATAGTATATTAAACCTCATTATTAATTACAATATTAACTTAACTTTAGATTATTGAAGTGAAAAATAAATTTATTATTCGTATTTTCCAATCAGGGGAGAATTTTGGATTATCGAACTTGAATCTGATTTATACACCTATACACCTAGGCCTTCTGTTTTCATCATTTCATCAATATTTGATAGCACTTGTTCTGCATCATCGCCTTGAGCAATTATTTTAATTGTTTCTCCCTGTGGGATTCCTAGCGACATTACACCCAAAATTGATTTTAAATCTACCTGTCTTCTTTTATATTCAAGTATCACATCTGAAGAAAATGGCGTAACCATATTAACTAAAAAGGTCGCAGGTCTTGCATGAATTCCAGAATCACTAATTATTGTCTAGATTTTTTCAACCATTTTATTCCTCCGTCTTAAAAAAACTCTTTTATTTTATAAGTGAAGAACTTCAATAATTCTCTTACTTTGTCACAACATTCTCTACAGTAAAATCGTATTCCTTCAAGCCCTTAGAGATGAATAATATAATGTAATTAAAAAAGCCTCTAAGTTTTGGATTTCACAATTCTTTGCTAGTTTCAGAAATGTACCTTTTAATGTATCCCCGTTCTATATCTTCCAACAACCTAGAATAATTCACTTTTGTATAATCTGATACATCCACTTCATATAATTTCCCTAATTCAAACGTGTCATATCCTCTTGTTGTACATCTATTTATAAATTCCTCATAGATCAATAAATTATCTGCATTACTTCTATTAGCTAAATGATCCCCTTTTTTATAGGAAGTCACGATATGACTCAAATGCCTTGTCGGATCCAAATCTCGCTTTTTTTGCCGTTCAAACAAAACATCTAAATCTGCAATTAACCGAATAGTAACGACCTCATAACCATATCTATCTACTAATTGCTGAATATGAGGCTTTTGTTTCTGACTAAAAGGATAATCAGACATAATATTGTCGCCTACTTGCATTTGCTGTTCCATTATTTCATAGTACTTCGCCCATGCTATCTTTTCTATCTTCTGCTTTTCTTCTAAATTACGATAACCATATATATCACAATAATATTCTTTCAAGTCATCCTGAGAAAGATTATAAAATGACCCTAATTTACTATTGATGATATTACTCAAGTAGGTTTTCCCTGTTCCTGGTAAACCTGCTAATAAGATTAAGGCTTTATCCATCTTACCACCTCATAATCTAACGAATAAAGAAAGAGTACTAGGAATTCCCCGTACTCTCTTTATTATCCATCTTCTCCAACTCTTACGAAAAAGCCAAATGAACTTTTTTTTGACTATTTTACTTGAAGCGTACGGTCTTCTTTATTCATGAAGATTCCAATTTTATGTTTGACAATTTCTTTTACTGCCTTATTACATGGAATAATATTATGTCGTAATGATTTAGTTACTTTTGTTTCTCCGAATGTTTCTTTCGCTGTTTTCGTCCATGCTACTAACAACTCAGTACCAACATTAAATTTACGAATCCCATTATTTATTAATTCATGAATATCCATTTCATTAACACCTGTACCTCCATGAATAACTAAAGGTACATCTACTACAGCATTGATTTCTTTTAATAGCGGTAGATTTACTTCTGTTTTAGATTTATATTGACCATGATTAGTACCGATTGCAATGGCCAAAGCATCAACCCCTGTTGCTTTAACAAACTCTTCTGCATCTTTTGGGTCAGTATAAACCTTATCATCCTCATCTACATGAATCCCTTCTTCAGTACCACCAATTGTCCCTAGTTCGCCCTCTACTGAAACACCATATTTGTGTGCATATTCTACTACTGCTCTTGTTTTCATAATGTTCTCTTTGAAGGGTAAATGAGAACCATCAAACATCACTGATGTATATCCTTTATTGATTGCCTCTTTAATATCATCAAAATCCCTCGCATGGTCTAAATGCAATACCACATCTACCATTTCATTTGTGGCCATAGTTTTACATACAGCAACAAAATTTTCATGACCAATGTATTTCGCAGTATCTATACTTGTTTGAATAATAATTGGTGCTCCTTGCTCTTTTGCTGCACGTATCATATCAGGTAACATCTCTAAATTATGTGCATTAAATGAACCAACTGTATAATTCAATTCTTCAGCCCTAAGTGTTACTTCTTTTAGTGTTATATACATAATCAATTACTCTCCCTTTATACTAATCTTTTATTTCCTTCCTTATCGAACACCACGCGTAACCTCTTTAGAAACTTGCATCATTTGATCCATTTTCTTTAGATATATCTGTAATAATTCTTCATCATTCACTTTTGCTGCTTCTGCACGCTTCTTGTTATAAAGTTTTAATAAAGTTTTGTAACCTTCGCCTAATGACTTTTTAGCCTGAATACTTTTTTCTAACGAATCAATAGCATTATTTTCTTCACCAAGTTCATTAAATGCAAGGCCAATCTCCTCATGAATTTTTGCTTGTTCTTCTCCAACTGTTTGATTTACTTCTTCTTTTTTAGTGGAGATAATACGTACTAACTCTTCTTTTCGTTCTACTGTTAACACTACCTTTTCGGTTGTTTCTTTTTTCGGTTTTTTAGGTTTTTTCTTACCAAATCCAAACATTACTTGAACCTCCTTTTCTCTTTCAACATCCTAGAAAGCTTTTAAAAGTGGACCAATGAGCCATGCATATAGTAAAGCAGCTGTTACTGTATCAACATCTGTAGCTGTTGCATTGACAAATCCCATAGAATTGAAAGTCGTTACTAACAGTGCTGGTAATAATGTAATGAAGAAACCATGTACAATACCACCAATAATTGCACCGCGAATACCACCTGTTAAGTTACCGAAGATACCGGCAGTCCCACCCGCGAAGAAGGCTGTCAGAATACCTGGTAAGATCATTGCCAACCCAAAGACTGGTAATACAAACATTGCAATTATTGAACCTATAGTAGTTGTGATAAACCCTACAATAACTGCATTAGGGCTAAATGGAAATAGGACTGGACAATCTAATGCAGGCTTTGCATTTGGAACCAACCGCATGGCAATCCCTCTAAATGCCGGAACAATTTCACCTAGTAATAAGCGAACCCCTGCTAGTAATACATACACTCCAACTACGAATTGGATAGATTGTAAGAAAGCAAACATTAAGTAGTTTGTATTTTCTGATATTTTAGAAGCGAACTCATCACCTGCGAACGCTGCTGTAATAATATAAAGAGGAGTCATTACCACCATCAAAGATAGATAGGTATCTTGTAAGAATTCAAATTGAGCTGGTAATTTCAAATCTTCAACAGATTTTTTCTTTTCGCCTTTTCCCCCAACTAGTTTCGCTACACCTGCTTCAAACACATACCCAACCGTACAAAAGTGTCCTAATGCAATATCATCCATACCAGTAATCTTACGAACAAATGGTTGTGCAATCGCAGGCATTGCTACCGCAAAGACGCCCCCAATGAAACCGCCTACTAAAATCAATGCAACACCACGTAAACCTGCAAAGTAACCAAATACTGTTGTCATAGTAGCCATCCAAAGAATTGCCTGACCAGTTAAAAAGATGTATTTCCATTTAGTAAACCGGGCAATTAAAATATTAAAAACAAAGATAGCTAAGAAAGTTAGTGCGATATCACGACCCAAGCCTAACTCATTCATTGCTTGGCCATTAATGGCTTCAATCGAAGGAATAATCCCTTGCATATGGAAACCTTCTGTAAAAATTTTACCGAAATATATTAAACTACCAACTATAATGCTAGATCCGGCTGACAATACCATAAATCCTAACATCGTCTTTAACGAACCAGAAATAACTTGCCCTGTTGATTTCTTTTGCAAAATTAACCCCAACATAGCAATCAACGCAATTGTGACTGATGCCTGTGTCAAAATATTCTCTATAATAAAGTTGACTACACCCATTTTCTCCCCCCATCTCTAGCTATCTCTATTTATTTTTAAGCTAAAACGCCTTTTTCCCTTAATACCGGGGTGATTTTTTCTTCAATCTCTAGTTTAGATACAATATTTCTCAAATAAACAATTGTCGTTTGTTTTGGATCAACTGAAAATTTCTCAAATTGGGATTTGAAATTCTGTGCCGTAATAATAATATCGGGTTTTACTGAAACAGCAGACGAGATATCACTATGATCTAGCTTGGCATTAATACCCAACTTGCTTAATACATCCTCTGCCGCCATTTGACAAGCAAAACTGCTTCCTAAACCTGCTCCACATACAAATAAGATATTTACTTTTTTCATGTCACTCTCTCCTCTTTCGTTTTTTGTTTTATATAATTCATCTTTTCCTACTTGCATCTTCACCAATTGTAATAACCACAGCTTTCCTCATTCCATTACTTCACTTCCATATAACACCTGATTAAACATGGTTACATCTTGTGCTGTAATTAACTGGTCTAATTTCTCTTCATCATTAATTAACTCAATCAGATTTTTCATCACATTTAGATGCGAATAAGAATCCACTGCAGCTAGACAAAAAACAATTTTCACCGGATCATTATCCGGATTTCCGAAATTCACCGGTTCCTTTAACGTCATGACACTAATACCTAATTTATTTACTCCATCTTCTGGCCTTGCGTGTGCTAACGCTAAATGCTTCCCTACTACTATATAAGGCCCATACTCTTCAACAGATTTAATCATGGCGTTTATATATCGCTCTTCAATGACCTCTTCTGTTAACAATATCTGGGCAGATTTCGTAATCGCTTCTTTCCAGTCTTTACATTCTTGCTTTAGTAGAATGTTGGAATCCCTCAAAATATCCTGCAACATCGGCTGTATCTCCCTTGTATTAATTTTTAAATGATGTTCTTTAAAAGTCTCTTCTACTTTCTGATAGCTTTCCTGTGTTACCGTACCGCCGCTTTCTACAATTAACATAAGAATATCCTGCATTAGCATTGTGGCATCTAACTTATTGGAAACGATCCTTCTCTTATTCTTATTTTTGAGTAAAAAATCTTTAATTTCCTTCTTATCACTTTCTCTCAATATTGGATTAAGCAATAATACGGGTTTTCTTGGATAATCAATTGAAATGGTCGTAAAAACTAAATCAACATCAAGCTTGTCAATAAAGGCTAATTCAAACGAACTCAATACTGCTACAATCTCGATATTTAATTGCTCTTTCAAATTCGCAGCCAATAGCTTTCCAGTTGAAATCCCATGATTACAAAGCACAACCGCCTGATAAACATATTGTTCTTTCTGTTTTATTTGGCTGGCAGAAGTTGAAAAATAAACGGTCAAAAACCCGATCTCATCTTCTGATAATGGTTTTTTTATATAGTCCTCTATTTGCTTACTAAAGCATGTGACTGCCTGATAAATCTCGGCAAAGGACTCCTTAATAGTTTCTTTCAACGGATTAAATACCTGTAAATCGTTCTTCGCCCTGCTTAATAACCCTGTGATATGCTTATACAAACCTTCATACAAATCTTCTTCTCTCTGAGAAAAGGGGATTCTGGTTACTTTTTCTACATGCTCAATTAATTGAATAGCTAATAATTGTGCGGTAACCCAATCGAATGAATTATTCATATCTTTTGGATTAAACGATTCGATTGTAAAGGTAGTATATTTTATTTCATTTAATGATGGATATAAACCAAATTCCATACAGATGAAATCCACAAAATTTCTGACAGGATCTTCTTTTATCTCGGCTCTAACTTTGGCTAATTCCCTAAGGTTATTTCCCTCTTGCAACCGCCTTACCCATATACCTAAAAATAGAATGCTTTGATTTCGATATACATGATTAATCTCTACTCGAGACTTTTCAAAGACTTCGTCATAATGTTCTCCAATGACCCTCAATACACTTGTATCCAAATAATCAAGGACAAATTGATCTGCAAAGGTATTCACTGTATCTCTATCTCGGTACCCCAATAGGTTGGAAATATCTGTAACACTATTAATTACGTCGTACAACATAGTGCGTATTGATCGTTCATCTCCTCTTAATACAATCCCTTGCTTTGTTAAACTCACTACAGAAATACCATATTCCTTTAAAAACTGACGAAGTCTTCTCATATCCTCATCCAATGTACTTTTCGATATCTGCAGTTTTTCTTCCATTTCAAAAAGCATTGTCGTTTTTGTGGTATCGGCAATATCTAAAAGTAAGGCAAGAAAACGTTCATTGGGCCTATAATAATCCGTTTCCCTATCATCAACCATTTTCAATTGGAGCTTTCCGCGGTCCACATCAGACAGGTCCAACTTCAACCCCTTTCCTCTTGTCGTCGTAATGGATGGATAATTATTTTCAGACAGATATTTATTAATCAGGACCAATTCGTTTCGAAAAGTACGCTCACTAATATTGAACTCTTTACTTAAATCCTCACAAGTCAAAAAGGTATTTACTTTCAAAAATCTGGTAAGTACTCGTTGAGACCGTTCTTTCATGATAGTAACCCCTTTCATAATTTGATTATAAATGGACATATTCAAATAGTTTAGTACATCTTTTTGCAACTTCAATCTGCAAAAATGTAAGCGTTAACAATTTTATTAATCTAAAATCAAACATCAATCGAAATAAGGGAAAACCGTCTTTGGATGATCCTTCACTAAGTTAAAAACATTTTTAATCCAACTTTCAACAGTTCCTTTTACTTGAAAAAACTCTAGTAGTTGTTGTCCCCCCATCGCCCCGAACTATATGTATGTCTTTCGTTGAAGTTGGATGTATGAAGTTTACCTTTACATCCCCTAGGCGATTTACCATTTTGATGGACGATCAGGTCATGAAGTTATTAAAAAAGCATCTACTATAGCAAAATAAAATGAAAATTCAAAACAGGCATCATTACATGGATGAAAACTTTGTCTTCACTTCACTAGAGGGATATACATTGGTGCAAAAACTGCCTACAATACGATTACTACGTCTTCTTAAGATATTACCGCATATCAACAAGGAAATTACGTTGCATTCATTTAGGCATACGCATCCATTGTTACTGATCGAAGCAGGGGAAATCCAACAACAATTAGGACATACAAAGTAACCCGTTCAATTATGAATACGGGTTACCATTATCATTTTTATTTTTACCTGCCTACAGCTGCACCATCACTTCTTGGATCGACACCACCATGAACAAAGCCTTGATCATCTATTAAAATTACATTTGCATGACCCATAACACCATCAAATTCTTTTACTCTATTAACTAAATGTCCTGCTTTTGCTAGCTGTTCAATTACGTTAAGATTAACTCGTCCTTCTATTTTTAATTCTTGTGTCTCAGCTCCCCATGTTCTTCCCCAAACAAATCTAGGTTCACTGATTGCTCTCCCGGGATCCATACCATAGTCAATCATTCTCGTGATGATGATAGTTTGGGTTTGCGGCTGTCCCTCCCCTCCTTGTGTACCGTACAGAATCCGCGGTCGTCCATTTTTTAATGCCATCGCTGGCATAAGTGTGTGGAACGTTCTCTTATTTGGCTCTAGACAGTTTACATGCGATTCATCAAGTGAAAAGAATGACCCTCTATTTTGCATAATAATCCCCGTATTACCTGCTACGACCCCAGAGCCAAATTCGAAGTAAAGGCTCTGAATAAAGGAAACCGCATTGCCTTCCTCATCCATAATGGCAGCATGAGCTGTATCACTACCGACTGATTGCGTTTGAATATCCCTTGCAATATGTAGATCAATTGAATCTGCGATTTCTTTCGCATAGGATTTACTTAATAATTGCTCTAAGGGAATGGAGTGAAAATCAGGATCTGTTAGTACTGCATTACGATCTTGAAAGGTTCTTTTTAATGATTCTACTAATAAATGATAATATTCATAAGAGCCTTCTGGTATTAAAGAAAGATCAAAATTCTCTAATATATTAAGAGCCATTATTCCGACAAACCCATGTGAATTTGGAGGAACCTGGTATATTTGATAATCTCGATATGACGTTGAAAGCGGATCAGTCCACATACCTTGATGATTAGCGAAATCTTCCAGCGTTAACATTCCACCTTTTTCTTTTAAACTCGAAATAATTCGAGCTGCCAACTCTCCTTTATAAAAACCGTCTCTTCCATATCGAGCAAGATCTTTTAATGTAGTTGCTAGATTAATTTGTACAAATCTTTCATTTAAATCAGGTATTCTTTCATTTGGTAAAAAAATTGCTACTGTATCCGGATCAATCCGTAGTAAATCAGCATTTTTTACCGTATTTTCATGCTGATCCTTTGAAAAAGGAAAACCTATTGACGCATACTGAATGGCTGGCTCTAAAACTTCAGCTAAAGATAGTTGCCCATATTCTGTTAACACAGCATCCCAACTATCCACCATTCCAGGTACTGTAATGATACTTTCTACACCACGATGGGGAATTGATTTTTTCCCCTTAAATACTTCGCGTGTAAGTTTAGAACCTGAACGGCCACTCCCATTATAAGCACGAACCTTTTGATCCTTTACACTATATGTAAGCCAAAAGGAGTCACCACCAAGTCCCGTCATATGTGGATATACGACTGCTAAACAAGCGCTAACTGCTACTGCAGCATCAAATGCGTTTCCGCCTTTTTGGAGAATGGAATTTCCAGCTTGTGATGCAAGATAATGAGGGCTAACTACCATTGTTTTGGATCCAACAATTGTTTTATTCATCATGCTGTTTCCTCCTTAGACAAATTCATTGATTTTGAAGTAACGACTGTTGCTTTTAATTGTTTATCCGTAAAAATAAACAACATTGCTCCAATTAACAATAAACCTCCTGATAGATAAAAACCGAATTCTAGGCTCCCTGTTCTGTCAGCGAAATATCCAGTAATATAAGGGGCGAATATGGAAGAGAGCATTCCACTAAAGTTGAAAAATCCATATACTCTTGAATACATAGAAGAAGGAGTTATATCTGCCAGATAAGATATTAATACTGGATCAAGAGCCAACTTTCCAAGGAATCCATATAAGGCTAATCCAATAAGAAGCAAGGAATAGTTTCCAATATACGGAATTGCAAACTGGCAAAAAGCTCCCGCAATTGCTAATATGATAATAAGTGGTTTTTTGCTTTTTATTTTGTCTGACAAGTAACCAAAGATAATTGCTCCTGGTATTGAAGCCCATGGTACTAACGATGCGATGATTCCTGTTTGTGAAGCTTCAACTCCACGCGTTGTTTGTAAATAGTAAGGAAGCCATGTCAGCATTCCAAAAAATCCATACAATGAACAAAAGATTAAAATATATACCAATATATGATTTTTTGTAAATAATTGTTTTATACTACCTTTTTCTTGTATTACCTGTTTTTGTTTCTTTTCTTGTTTTTGATTGTCTCGTACAAATAGTCCAATTAAAATCGCAACAATGATAGTAGGTATAGCAAAAACATAAAATGGAAATTGCCATCCTTTATTTAAAGTATATGTAAAATAACTCGATGCAATAAATCCAAGAGAAATACCGAAGGCCATTCCACTATTTATAAGTGCAGAAATTAGTCCCCTATATTTTTTAGGAGTTATACTTGATGAAATTCCATATTGTGAACCATAATATGTACCTTCGCCAAGACCTGTTAACGCACGCATTAATAGAAAAATACCAAAGCTTGCAGCTAGTCCACTAAAATATGTTCCAACACCGAATAGTATATATCCAATAACTAAAACTCTCACTCTTCCAAACTTATCAGCTAAAAATCCAGTTGGAATTTGCATAAGTGCATAAGCGGCAAAAAATACAGTCGACATTAACCCTAATTGAGAATTATCAAGTCCCCATTCATCACCAATACTCCCCATAACTGGCGAAAGTATGTTTCGATCAGCATACATAAAAACCCAACCTAAAAAGAAAAGAAAAATAACAATTGCTGGATGTGTTTTTTTCATTCATAAATCCCCCTTTAGTTTTCCTAATATTGGGGTTATTATAACAACAAACATTATAGGAAAAGTCATTTATGTTAGGTTTCCTTACATTGTTTATTCACATTATGAAATTAATATAACTATTTTATATCCGTTTCGAACGAGTTTTTCATATTTTTATTCCTAAACGGAGTCTCGCCACATCACCATCAAGTATTTTAAAATATCATTTTGCAGATTTGAGCTTTTGTGACATTGTACAATCATATACAACACATAAGATATCAAAGACCGTTTTCTTCTCATATCGGTGAGACTTTTGTCCATTTTTTTCCAAAAGGTAAAAAAGACGTAGAAAAATCTTTGATAATTCTTGAGTGGACCCTGCGCGGGCTTGGCTTCGCCACGATAAATGTATCTCTGGCCTTTGGGTTCCTCTCTTTATCTTCGGCCTTAGCCTTATTCTCCTTGCCTTGCTTGTAGACTTGTTGTGATGTCCGAGCGAGCATAGGTCGCTACTCGCGGAGATTTAGCTGCCTTCTGTACTATCGTAGGTTGGACCTCATTCACCTCTTTATTACTTATATGAGTCCTAAAAGGTGTGTACCTCTACAACACATACGCTTTCCTTATCATGCAAAAGAACATATACATGCAAACTGCTTTTTTCCATGTTCCCCCTTTGAAACCGGAGAAAAGAACGGGTTTGTGGTATGTCTCCTAAAAACACGAATTCATGTTTTAGTTCTTTTACTCGATTCCCAATTCCGGTTAACTTAACAGCTAGTTATCTTTAATCCAGAATTTTTGACATGTTAAACCTCCTGATTACGGGATACAAATTACGTGAGGCTAATTACTTGCAGTTTTACATAAAAAAGACTGAAATTCACTATTTTGTATTCATTTATAACATTGATATCCAGCTAACATTTTCTCTTTTTCAGTTTTCATAATAAATCACTCCTAATACTTTTTTTCCTTAATGTAAAATAAGCAACTTTGTTATCTATTGAATTCCTACATAATTAAAATGCTTTTGAGCTTTTATCTTTCCTCTTTAATAAATCCTTCTTTGTCAGTAAGGTATTTAATTTTTCCGAACTTAGGAGCATTGCTGCAACAAAAACAGCAATACAAAATGGGAAGATTCCTATTGTTGAATGAGATGCAATGAAACCAAGTAGAGGTGGAATGAAAGTACTACCTGTATAGGCAACAGCCATTTGATAGCCCATAATTGTCTGGGAATGCTTCTTCCCAAAACGTGTTGGAGTTTCATGCAACATACACGGAAATATCGGTGCTAATCCTAGTCCAACCATAATAAAACCTACAAGCGAAAAAGTGGAAGGCAATGGTAGGAATAGAAGTGTGGCACCAGCTAATGCTATTATTTGCCCCATCCGAATGAGAGTGCGGTTACTCATTTTAAAGGTAATAAAGCCTGTAATAAATCTACCCACTGTTATTCCTGCGTAATATAAGGAAACCCATTGTGCAGCAACCGCTACCGGTAACTCCTTGACATTTACCAAAAAGCTACTTCCCCAAAGACCTACTGTTGATTCAACCCCACAATAAAACAAGAAGCAGATTAGAGCCAGTTTAACTCCTTTAATTTGTAAAGGTTTTACATGTTTACCTTCTACATTGTTAAATACACCTTTTGAATCTTCCGGCTCTTCAATTAAGGTGATGTTTCTGTTTTTTTTCACTCTATTCCATAAGGGCAAAGTGAAGAGAAGTATTACAGTTAAAGTGAACTGAATTCCAGAGATTGCAAAATATCCATTTCTCCAAGAATGTTGTTCTGAAATAAACTGAGCCATAATTATAGGACCAAAAGTAGCACCGACTCCCCAAAAACAATGTAACCAACTCATATGGTGTGCCTTATAATGTGTAGCAACATAATCGTTTAATCCTGCATCAACAGATCCTGCACCTAATCCAAGTGGTATGGCACATACAATTAACCAAACTAGCGATGGAGCAAAATGAAAGCCCAGCAATGCTCCAGCAGTCATTAAGCAACTTACAAATGTGACATTACCAGTTCCGAACCGTTTGAGTACCGTTCCGCTAGCTAAACTGGAAATAATTGTACCACCTGCAATCGTCATAAAAAGTAATCCAGCAGTCTCAAGTGGGGCTCCATAGTCAGATTGCATCACAGGCCATGCTACCCCCAACAATGAATCAGGTAAACCTAAGCTAATAAAAGCCAAATAAATGATGACTAAAAGGAATGTTGTCATATTCAAACCTCACTTTTAATTATTTGGTGCTCAATTGTACTTTACAATTTGTTTTACGTTCTTGTTCCATTCATCATGAGATCAAGTCTAAGACTTGGTGATCCATATAAATAATGTAGCTTCCATCTTGAGTTACCCCCTATGTAAACAAACTTATTAAAAACATTTAAAAAGTATAGAAAAAACACTTATTAAATATCTTTAATAAGTCACTAATAATGAAAATGTTTCAGCAACCTTTACCATTTTACCCCTTGTATTATACAGTCAACTCTAAAAGATTTCCTTCAGGGTCTTCTACAACACTCTCATAATACCCGTCTCCAGTGATACGGGGACCACTAATATGAGGATAACCATTATTTTTTAATCTAGCTGTCATTTGATTAACGGATTCCTTGCTTCCCAAGGAGATGGCAATATGAGCCCAACCAATTTTATCTCCCCGATTTTGCTTATTAATTTCTGCCTTACGCATAATCTCTAATCGTGTACCCGAGTCAAAAGTTAGAAAATAAGATTCAAATTTCTTTTCACTATTATGATATTTAATGTTTGATTTACAATTAAAATAAGTTTCATAAAACTCCCTCATGCCTTCCAAATCATTGACCCAGATAGCAACATGTTCAATTTTCAATTCTTTTCACTCCTTTAAATTATAGAGGTTATTGCTAGATCTTGATATTATAGGGGAATCACCACCTTATATGACATTATTTCAAGTGTTTTTTTACAAAAATTAATTTCTACCTTTGTTTTAGTTGCATTATCAAAAGGAAATTTTAAAATCCATTAATTTTATATATTTGTAAGAGATAAATGTAGCCTAGAATAAATGTGATTTTACTTTTCATGTAGAAACAGATTTACTGTTTGTTCCATTCATCATGAGATCACGACCAAGACTTTGTAATCCATATAAATAATCCTGTTTCCAATCACTCATTGTAAGCGATGGAAGATGTTCTGACGGGATATATTTTGAGCTACCTACGGCAATTTTGTCTAAAATAACTTTTTCAACTTCATCGTTACTAAAAATGATGGTATGAGGGTTAATGATAGCTACAAACGAGGCTACTAACCTGCTAATTGCATCAATCTCATAATCCTCACAAATAGTTACTTTTTTAGGTCCACTTCCATTTTCCAAAGCTTGCCGAAAATTTCGGTCATTATACTGAGGGACGAATGAAACCTCTCCTGAAAAAAAAGTACTTCCTCGCAC
Source organism: Peribacillus sp. B2I2 (assembly GCF_041261685.1). Taxonomy (NCBI): domain Bacteria; kingdom Bacillati; phylum Bacillota; class Bacilli; order Caryophanales; family Bacillaceae; genus Peribacillus; species Peribacillus sp. B2I2. The sequence continues at coordinate 53,285 of NZ_JBGCCB010000002.1, forward strand.
CACATCGCCATTTATCATAATTCCTGCACCCGGGCCATTTTCACCAGAATACAAATATATAAGGGATTGATTGTCCTTAATTCCCCTATTATTGTGATATCCAAGAACAGCAGCATTCATATCGTTCTCTACTACGACAGGTATAGAAAATTGCTCCTCATAATATCCTTTTAAATCAAAATTTTGAAACTGCTCGTATCCTGGTATATAGAAAATCCGGCCACTATCAACCGAACCAGGAACGCCAATTGCCATAGAACTGGTTTTCGAATATTTAGTCATTATGTTTTCAATGCACGTAGTTAATAAATTTAAACCATCATCCATTAATACACTCGGCGCTTTTCCTTGTTCCTTTACTTCTCCCACACAATTAAAAATTGTATAATTCGTCTCTGTTTTCTCTAGAAATATTGCCAGACCTAACATATGCTCGGGATTGTATCTATATCTTTTTGCTCTTCTCCCACCACTAGAACCGTCTAAACCGACTAAAATAATTTCCCCATCCTTCTCCATCTGTGCTAGGAACTTACTTATTGTCGGGAAACTAATTCCTAATGTATGGCTGAGTTCAACTTTTGTTGCACTTCCAAGTTCTAAAAGAGTTGTACGAATACCACGAAGGATTATCTTCTTAATAGATTTTGGAGTAGCTACTAACTCATTCACTAGATTCACCACCTAAAAAAATAAACTTATTAAAGAATTTTAATAAGTTACGGTGTTAATATACCATATACAAATTTGTTTTTGTACTATCCTGCCCCTTTAGCTCCATAAGAATAAGCTGCCGAAGCAACCCCTGTTATATAAGACTTATCGCAGAGTTGACACAAACTGTGCATTAAAAAAAGTTACCTTTCAGCAACTTAGGAGTAATAATTCGTTATTTATATTTAGTAAGCCTGTCAATTAATTGGTCATAATTACTTGAGAACATTGCATTGTCTTTGGTATTAGACTTTTCAAGGTGAATTAGAATATCCCCTTCTTCTAATAAAAAAGCGACAGCAATGGTGTTCTCTAATATATTATTAGAGAACAATTTGTCTTTCCACAACTTTTGTACAGAAAAATGTTCTGGAGTATAACCTTTACGATTAACTAACAACTTATACTTTTTCCCCTGTCTAATAAATGAATAGCACGTTTTCTCAAATGAATTAAACCATGTGTTTACATCAGCAAGTGTTATGAAACCTGTCAAATTAGTAATAATAATATCTTCAGAAATGGATGTACTTATATTTTTAACATTCAATTAAACAACAACTCCTTCCTATCATCATAAACCAAATAATGGAAAGTGGTATGAGTTTTAATGTTGCACAGTTCGAATAAACAAGGAAGGAGTCATTCCCATGAAAGAATTAGCCGAGTTTAGAAGAAGCAGCGAAAATAGGTTCATTACCTGTTGATACGCCTTTACCTAAGATGCCAGGTGGCCTCTAAACCATATAAGGTCCGTACGTGACCGGATATACAGAAGCCCATTATTAGGATATCTTGATTCATATTTTCAAAGAAGATTTTTATAAATGGTGGACCAAAAATGCACGGTGAATATGGAAAAATCTCAGCATGGGCTAATTTGTCTTACCTTTGAGTTTGTCTTTGCCTTAAATAATATAAACCACGAGCTAAGTTGAAAAGAGAATAAGTACCAAAAAGGATTGGGAAAGCTTTAGAATTTTGAAAAACTCTAAATGAAACTAAAGCCAAAATAAGAAAAAATAGAGTGAAGATAAAACTTTGTGTATACCTGGGAAGCTTTTTCAAAAGTAAACCACCTCTTTCTTATTTTACCAATAAATGAAAGATTAGCGAATCTCATAATACAGTGCTTCTAAACTCTATATTCATAAAAATTACTTATTAATTTATTAAGTCACAGTTCGAACACACTACAATGAACTAACCTCCCTCAATAAACTAAACACAATCTCACGATTGCTCTAGAATTCTTAGGATTTCATAGTCATATCATTAACCCACTTTAGGATATCCACATGTCTCATGGAGGTCAACCCTTCCATGTCTCACAGAGTCGATGCTCCTACATTCCTTCGTTCAACCTTTCCATGAGGTGGATGTCGGTCATGCTGCCCCACAGGATCTAAGTCCTCACGTTAGTTGCTTTGCCGACTAATCCGTGCTTCACTTTTAAATGAGTGTTAATTAAATGACCGTGTACCCTTAAAATTCAATGAACTATGCGACTGTTTGATGGACTACAAATGTTGCCATATGAGGGATATCCTTTAACATCTTGTCTTCTTGAAACGTAAATTGTTTTTTACCGATTGAAAACAGAATTCGAATAAGCTTGTTACACAAGGCTATCAGAGATTGCATTTTCTTTAAGGGATTGTGAGAACGTGTTGTGTAATATATATGAAGAGCTTTAAAAGCCTTGTTCTTTGCCACCAGTATCATGGCTGCCCGGAATAAGAGAGCCCTCAATTTCTTTCGTCCCCGTTTGGTAATCTTGGTCTGACCTTTGTGCTTTCCGGATGTGTTTTCTTTTAAACTTAAACCTGCTAATTTTACGATTTGGCGAGGATGTTGATAGTCTCTGAGGTCGCCGACCTCTGCGAAAAACCCTGCTACTGTATCTCGACCGATTCCTGACACCTCTAACATCTGTGTGACACCTGGGATATGGTCTAATAACTGATCTAATTGATGATCTAATTCTTCGAATTTCATTTGAATAAAATCATACTTCTCTAGTAAAGCTCTCAACTCTAATTTCGCCATAGCTGCCCCTTGACGAATACCAATCGAACGATTGGCTGCTTCTTTGAGTGCTCGTATCTTCTTTAAGCCTATACTGCGTTTTACCACTTGTCTTAAGGAAAGTAAGAGCTCCTCTTCCGTATAATTTACAAGTTCATGTGGCAAGGCTTCTAGCTTTAGAAAATGAATAGCTGCCTTGCCTTCCCAACTTTTGAACACTGTCAAAAATTCGGGAAAGTAACGATCAAGCCAGTTATGAACTTGTCCCTGAACGACCTGTAAGTCAACGTTGAGAAGATCACGAAGTTTTTTGGCCACTCGGAGTTCTGCATAAATTCCTTGGGGAATTGTCGGTTCGGCGTATCTTCCGTCTTTGACTAATTGTGCGATGACTTTTGCATCTTTCACGTCATTCTTTGTAGGTGAATTATCGTCTAATTCTTTACTTCGTTTAACATGTAGTGGATTGACAGATACAAACTTAATATTATTCTCTTTTAGAAAATGAGCTAGATTTAACCAGTAGTGACCAGTTGGCTCCATGCCTATAATCACTTGATTTAACTTACACTCTTTAACAAGTTGGTTAATCCAATCTAGAAACGAATGAAATCCTGCATTCGTATTTTCAAAGAAACACGTTTTACCCAGTTCCAATCCTCTAAAATCCTGTGCTCTCGCGACATGATTGTGCTTGGCTATATCTACTCCGACAATTAAGGTTTCAGAAGTAATTTGAGTGATTTTATGATTTTGGTTATAATTCATTGTGAGACCTCCAAATAGATGTTTTGTCCTTTTTTAGCTGGCCAGCTTAGGACACATTCATCTTATCAAGAGGTCTTTTTTCGTTCAAACCTCATTTTCAGTTATTACAGGAATGCTGCCCCTATAGTTCATTAAGCAAAAAGGCCACCAAATGGCAGCCTCGGATCTCAACTAACGCACCCGTTAGTTACATAAGGAATTTCAGATTTTTTGCTTCAATTCTTTGATATTTTTATTATTTTACTACATTAATCTTAACAAAATAACTTGCTACTTTTCCTGTTTCAAATTCAGATAAGTATTCAAGAATATAATGTCCAGGTTCTGAAATGGATTGAACGGTTGATTCGGATTCAAAACGTGGTATAACTTTATTTCGATCTACACTGTAAAAAAATATGTTCGTAGCAGTAGTTGATGCACTATTTTTATAAGTAAAATGATGGTTAGAATGGACCGTTATTTCCGGTTCATTTTGTAAATATGTATTTAGTTCATTTACGCTTTTATAAGTAAGATTTTTTGTAATACTTTTGCCAAAAGCACTATAATCATAATCTTTTGCTTTCAATTCATATGTCTTATGCTCATTTTTTATCGAAGCAGTTGGTACAGTTGGAAAATAAAAAAAGCTATAATAAACAAAGAAGAGTACTATGAATATGCCAATTAACTTCCACGTTTTTTTCATTTTATTGTTGCGAGCTTTATTCATTTAAATTCTCCTTATTGTTCAATTAATTAATTTTTTTCTCTAATCTTAATTATTCTGTAATTTTTCTAATAGTCCTTCCGTATTCAACTAACCTGCCCCGTTAGTGCCATTAAAAAAGGCTGCCTTAAAGGCAGCTCTGATCTTAAGCTAATGCACCCGTTAGTTCATTAAGCACTATGTATTTTACACCGATAAATTCATTATAAACTGTTCACCAATTGGACCTATTTTTCTCTTGCCAGTATCTTGAAAACCCACTTTCAAATACAGTTGCTGGGCAGGAAGATTTTTATGATTTACAACTAAAACGATTTCATCACAGTTAGGAAATTCAGATTTAACAAAATCACTTAGTAAGAGCATACCTTGTTTAGCATAACCTTTTCCTTGCTTCGCATGATTAACAGATAATGCAGTTAACAACATAGCTTTCGGATTATCTGAATACTCCTTTACTCGTTCAGTTGAATGTAATAAAAAGAAACCTACAGGTTCATTCTCACTTAAAATAACAATCCGATGTTGCCCTTCTGTCGCCTCTAAAATCTTGTTTGGTAATGCAGTGAACTGCACTTGTTCTTCAGGAAGTTCAAAAGAATTTAATACATCTAAATATTCATTCGAAAAATGTTTTAACTCAACGTAATCAACTTTTTCCATAACCTTACTCCCCCTCAATTTATTTACAGATTATCATCCGAACATACATTTGTAAATTATTGTTAGTCAACTAACCTGCCCCGATAGTTTAAGTACATTCTTTCACAATCTCTATATGTTTTTAACATTAATATCCAAAATTTTAATATAAATTATCAAACTTTATTACAGAGCACACCAGTGAATCAAAATCTACTGAAAAGTGGGCTTCAGCTAGTAATATGCCGAGGATTGGAGAGTATGGTAAATAATTTGCATGTTATTATTAATAAGTAAGTAGATAAGAGCAATAGAAAAGGTGGAAATACATATGAAGAAGACAGTATTAGCTTTCACAATCGCAGGAACGTTAGTAGGATTAAGTGGGGGATACGCAATCGGTTTTTACAATGCGGACGAAAGGCAAGATGAAAAGCAAAATGAAAAGATTATCGCAGAAATAAACCGTCTCTCAAAAATTAAGGAAATGCCAATAGTACACCTGGACGAGCAAACATCTGAAGTATATATGGGTAGAGAAAAACTGATTGCTAATGAGGGTGAAGAGAATATCATTTCTGAGACATTTGAAATCAGTGATATCGACAATGGTAAACTCCTTGGGGAGAATTTGCGAGGCGAGGGAGAAGACATTACTTTTGATAAAAAGGTATTTACTACCAGGGGATTCCAGCCAGACTTTGGTAGTATTTACCGCGTGGGTTGGGAAGAATCCGATTATAAAAACAAAGAATGGGACAAAGTTGTTGTACTCGAACAGCTAAAGTGAATACCTAAGATTAGAGAGTATGGTAAATAATTTTTATGACAAAAAGGATCTATTACTCGTATAAATATTACTAATGTAGAGCTTAAATCAACAATTACAAAGAAGTTTAGAAAAGTGAAACAAGAATTTAAAATAAGACGGTCCTTTTAAAGACCGCCTTATTTAGCTTTGAAACAAAGTTTGATCATTTTTGTGTTCCTTAATGAATTAACGCACCCGTTAGCGTAAGTACATTTCTTCACACTCTAAAGACGTAATACCTGTATCGTGAGAACCACCTTGACCTGTGTGATGTTAGAAACTTGGCGAACTCACCTCGCTGTAAGGAATATTTTAAAACAAATCAAAGACCTTTTAGAAAAGTTACACCTTGTCCAAAGAAAGACCGCTATCTAAACACAAGTGGCGGTCTTTCCTTATATATTCAAATTTTAACTACTATTCTAGTCACTGCTTTCATCATCATGGTGGTGATCATCGTCGCTGCTTTCTTCCTTGTCCTGCCTGTAAGCTAGTGTTGCGGGGTCCGTTTTGCCAAATGTCAGATACCACGGCTCCGTTAACGGTCCTCCCAGAAGAGCTGGACGTACAAACACATCAAATGTTTTGCTCTTAACGTTGTAGCGACGTACAGAACCTGTATCAGGTCCCAAAGGCTGGCCATTAACGGGACCCGGTCCTGTAATAGGGACAAATAGTTTACCGTTTGGACCAAACAGGATTGCCTGCGCAAAGGCGCGGGGCTGTCCGACGGCATAGAGATCAATCTTATCAAGAAACCTGCCCTTACGGTCGAAGATAAGAATTTTGTCCGTGTCACTCGGGTCCCTTCTGAAACTGGTGATATAGAGGTTGCCATCAGGACCGAAGACCAAACCTTCCGAACGGTTAAAATCTGGAATGGAATCGCCCTCAATGAACACATCAATGAATTCCCCGGTTTTCGGATTATAGCGCACTACCCGTCCACCGAGCTGACCTTCTGCAGTAGTAGGGTTGTTACTGACGGACACATATAACAAGCCGTCCGGACCAATTACTACACTTCGGGGAAAAAACTGTACTCCAGGCGGGTGTTCAAGATTTCCCTGAAACACCCCAGTGATACCATGATATGTCCTCACTTCTCCATTAAGGCCGGTCTCTACAATAATGTCTGCCACAAACAGAATATTTTGTTTCGAAAGGACGATACCGCGCGGGGCGAACGGAGCGTTAGGATCATTGGGATTGACGAGATATCCTTGAAACTGTCCAGTGTGTGCGTCGTACTTTAAAATGCTTCCATTTTGAGGTGCTGGAGGAGGAGGAGGCAGTACGTTTTGGTTAGTAACAAGGAGATTACCATTATGATCGAAGATAAGTCCCCGGGGACCATTTAAGCCGTTGTCACCTGATGGAACAAATCTTCCAAGGAACCTGCCCGATTCTGCATCAAATGTCTTCACGGTGTTGTCGAAGCCGTCTCCAATGTAGAGATAGTCATGTCGTTTCATTCTAGATAAAAACTCCCTTCTATTAATATTGTTTTAGATTTAAAAAATATACTTAAATCTATTATTAATCTATTCGTTTGAGAGCTTTTTGTATAAGACAAACACTCTGATAAAAAACACAATTTTAACTTTAGGTAGTCACGCCTAATGGTCAACTAACTCTTACCTTGCTCCTTTCATTGTTAATGAGATGAGGTAGATGTGAGATGCCTACTTCAATTAAACTGCCCCGTTAGTGCCATAAGAAAAAGCTGTCTTAAATACATCAATTATCCTGCCCCTTTATTCCATAAGAAAAAAGAGCTGCCAAAGCAACTCCCTTGTTGAAGTAAAGCACCCGATAGTTTAAGTGTAATTCTTCACAAACACTCATAAAAGCCAAATCCAAAAGACCGCCCCTACCGTCGAAACGGTCTTTCCTTGTACTTTTAAATTCTAACTACTGCCCTCGTCACTACTTTCATCATGATGTCTTTGGTGTGAATTATGGTGACTATGATTATGATTGTCGCTACTTTCTTCATAACTATCCTCAATTTCATCATCATCAAAAACGTAAGAATGGGAATCGTTTTGAATGAACCTCACTGCATTTAAACCGATCATCTGAGCAGGCATGCAAGTATTAGCATCTGGTAAAATAGGAGAGACGGAAAGATCAGCGACTTTAAGATTTTTGGTACCAAAAACATTCAGGAATCCATCAACAACTCCTTGTTGAATATTCCTCCCCATTTTACATTGTCCTCCAAAGTGATCGAAACTTGTATATGAAGCCCTGACAAAAGATGCAAGTTGATTTCGTTTTTCTTCTTCATTCGGGTTCAGGAAGATATTCTCAGGAGGGTATACCACATTATAAATGCCACTTGGGTCTAGTTCACGAGCCTTCATCATAATATTGAACGTTTCAATATATTGATCCACCATAAAATTTAAGTCATCCGGATTTTCGAGTGGATTCAAGGTAACCGATGGATAAGCTTCGGGGTCGCTGTGTGCTACCGTCATAGTGCCCCTGCTTTTGGGGTTAAGGTCTACTATCGCAAAACTCATGATATTGCTCGATTTTTTGTCATCAAATTGCCATTGATTAATAAACACATCTTGAATCGGGACAAAAAATGTTAGTGGAACCCCTAATAGATGAAGGCGGCGTCCATCTCCATTATCCTTTTTAAACGCACCTAGTGCAAATGGCTGGTTAGGATCAGCAGCCAATACCTGCAGAAGTCGGCTTGTTTCTACTCTTACTCCCATTCCAACAAAAGAATGAGCCTGAAAATTGTGACCAACATTTGGGCTCTCTACCAAAGTTGATATCCCTGCTTCAGCCAACTCAGTCGGTCTTCCGATTCCTGAACGTTGTAGAATGACCGATGAGAAATTACCTGCAGAGACAATGATTCCTTTTCGGGCAAAAGATCTTTCTGACACTCCGTCTCTGACATATTCAACTCCAACAGCAATGTTAACCCCCTTTTTTTCTTTAAATAGAATTTTATTCACTGTAGTTTTTGCGAAAATGACCAATTTTCTCTGACCGACCCCAAACTCATCTGGGTGGACTTCAGTCCCCTGTGTAACAATATTTTTGTTTAAATACCCAGTTGCAGTAGATGAACGGACAAACATTCCATCTACTTTTTGTTGGGTAAATTGCGATTTAAAAAATGTACAATCTCTTATACCTGTATTGTAATCTTTAACAATTGGGATACCCAAAACAGCTGATGTTGCTTCAGCTAAAGTTTTTATAATCCCACCACCATCAGGAATGATTTGTTGTCTAATAAAAATCGGACCTTTTGTTCCTCGTTCGTTTGGGTCTTTTGTCGTTCCTGTATAAGTTTCATTTTTTATGAATAAAGGACGAACATTCTCGTAACTCCATTGATCTCCGACGAGATTTGCCCACTCATCATAAAGGTTACTGCTTCCACGATCTGCATACATCGCATTATGTTCTGAGCTTCCCCCAATTACTCTGCCACCTGATAATCGAAGCTGACGTCCAATGTTTAACTCCAGTTTAGAAAGTAAATTAAATGAAAACTTATTATCAAATGAAAAAGTAACTGAATCTAAAACAGAAGGACTACTTAGTTCGTGTGTCAAATTTGTTCCTGCTTCAAGGACTAGTAAGGAAGTTTTTTTGTCATCTGTTAATTTTTTAGCAATTACCCCTCCGGCAGTTCCGGCACCAATGACAATATAATCAAATTTATTGTTATCTTTTTTTTTCTTTTTATCTTTTGACAAAATTTCATCATCTCCTTTATACCATTAGATGAAATTTGATTAATAATAGTAAGGGCAAGTATATCCGTTAAACAACCTATTTTTCTTCAACTAAACTGCCCCTTTAGTTCCATAAGAAACGGGGAAGAAAGGGCGTTTAAGAGCGGTAACACTCAATAGGTATTACCGCAATGAAATATAAATATAAAGTAGTATTCTTTCTTTTTGAAGAACTTCTAACCCTCTAAAATTTATACCAACCAAGTGATTCTACACTTTTTTGTGTATTTACGTGTTTTGTTTCCAAAAAACTGTCCAATCCTTCTGGGCCAAGCTCTCTCCCAATTCCGCTTTGTTTGTACCCTCCCCAAGGCGCTTCCACGTATGGTGTATGATAGCTGTTAATCCAAATCGTTCCCGCTTTAAGTTCCCCAGCTATTTTTTGTGCTCGTTCCTGATTACCAGATAAAATCCCCGCAGCAAGGCCAAATTTCGTATCATTTGCTAATTCAATGGCTTCTTTTTCCGTGCGGAAAGATTGAACTGTTACAACTGGACCAAATATTTCCTCTTGCACAATTCTCATATTTTGTTTTACGTTCGTAAACACTGCCGGAGTGATAAATAGACCTTTGCGATTTAAACGCTCTCCACCGAATAATAGGGTTGCTCCTTCTTCTTTTCCAATGGAAATATACCGCTCAATTTTGGCCAAATGTTCTTTTGAAATAATGGCACCCATTTCCGTATTTTCGTCAAATGGGTCACCAATTCTCAATTTTTGAAGCTTTTCATTAAGTTTTCCTAAAAATGTTTCATAAAGGTTTTCATGCACAAGTAATCGGGAAGAGGCCACACAAACCTCCCCTTGATTTAAAAATGCACCATAAATAGCCAATTCAGCTGCTAAATCAGCATCCACGTCATCAAAAATAAGAAAAGGTGATTTTCCACCAAGCTCTAAAGATACCCGTTTAAACGATTGAGCACATAATTCGATAACTTTTCTTCCAGTTTCCGAACCACCAGTAAATGAGACTTTATCCACTTTATCGCTAGTCACCAGAGCTTCACCGGGTCCATTACCAGCACCTAAAACTAAATTAAACACACCATCCGGCACATCGCATTGATCTAACAGTTCTGTAAACAGAATTGATGATAAAGGAGTTATTTCTGAGGGTTTAAACACGATTGTATTTCCAGCTGCTAGAGCCGGTGCTATTTTCCACATCCCAAGTAAAAATGGAAAGTTCCAAGGAACAATTAACGAACAGACACCGATAGGTTCTTTGTGAACTTCACTGACAGACCCATCTTCCATTTTGATACGCCTTGGCTGCTTGTCAACTATTAAATCCACATAATAGCGCAAACATGCAATTGAATCATCTATGTCTAGTTTTGCTTCATTATATGGCTTGCCTGTATTAATAACTTCCAATTTAGTCAAATCGTCTTTTGCGTCTTCCAAGCGTTGGGCTATTCTTTTCAGAGTTTCAATTCTTTTTCCTTTATTGATTGCCCAATCGTTTGTTCGGAAAGCATCGAAAGCTGCCTGTATGGCCAGTTCAACCTGTTCAACACTCGCTTCGTGTATTTCAGTCAAAAATTCCTCATTAGCTGGATTGGACAGAACTCTTTTTTCTCCTTCACCCTTCAGCCAGTGTCCGTTAATGTATAATTGGTCGCATTTTTCTAATAGTTTTTTCAAATGATGCACTCTCCCTAAAAATTTATTTATTAATCTGCTAAATCCTCTACAACTTCGGTAGCTGAAACATAGCATGCTGAAGTTTCCTTGTGTAGTAATAGTGTCCAAAATTGGTATAAAGGTACTTACTACCTTCTTAGGATACTTTTATGACCTGACATTATTTGAGGATAATCTTTATTAATAGCTTGAAAGTAAGGAGATCGAATCCTTATCTATCAATTTTTTTGTGTATCGATTTTATAATCAACTTTCATTGCTACCGCTCGTACAGGTGAACCATCCGCACCTACAATCCGTAAAGGAAAAGCGCTGATGAGAGGATTAGGAAAATCTATCGCTCCAAAATTAGTTAGATTTTCCGCGATGATTCCGTTTACCTTGGCCACTGCATCGTGGATAGGAAATTCTGTACCACCTGTACGATCGATATTGATTGTATCGATGAAAAATGTGCGAATTCCCCTTTTTATCATTTCATGAATAACATCTTCATGAACATAAGGATGACGAAAAAATGATTCCTTCGCTACATATCGTGACCAACCTGTATAAAACAAAACGATTTTTCCAGATGCGAGTTGATCCAAGTAAGGTTCCACATCTTTCAGGGTAATAGCTTCTTCCTCCCCTTTTTCTGTTACTGGAATTATTACTCCAATCCCAATAAATAAACGCAAATCTGATTCATCAATACGTTGGCCCTCACCAATAAAATGGTATGGTGCATCTACATGAGAGCCTGTTTGTGAACCAAGATGTATATGAAGAAGATTATACCCGTCCATTTCTAGAGTTGTAGCAACACTAATGTTCGGTCAGGATCTCCAGGATAAATAGGTGTATCATTCGTTAATTGGAGTGATAAATCAACAATTTTTTCAATTTTAAGCATAACTCTGCCTCCCTTTCTGCGTCACACGCATATTTATTTGTTATTTTTTATATGACTTCAGATTCTTTGCTTTCTTCCTGCACCCTGATTTTTCCCGTAACTTTCATTAGCCCTGAATAAACTACGCAGGTAAGCAGGAAGGTTACTATTGTAGTTCCTATGGAAAGAGGTTGTACGTAGGTAAAGTAATAAGAGAATCCAGCTCCGATAATAAAAGAAATATAAGCAACATAGTTAATCCCATTCCGATACCAGTAAAGCTTGTTCTCGCCAGAAATAATCTCAGAAGCATCATACAGGCTGCGTTTAAGAAGGTAGTAATCTGTCAACATAATAGATACAACTGGTATAAAAAGACTTCCGATCATTATTAGGAAGCCTTGGAAATTCGAAAGTAACCAATCTTTAAGCAGGGCACCGCATATACAAATGATTCCTATTGTTAGCGCAACTTTCCAGAATCGCTGTTTCTTAAAAATCGCTAAGTAAGAAATCGTGGCACTATATAAAACCATTGTGTTCGTTGATACAACAGAGATGAAGATAACTAGCGCAGCAACAAGACCAAAAACAGGATTGGATTCTCCGATTAAAACAGTTGGGTCATACGTTCGTGTCATATTATTCAATAGTGAAAATCCAGAGACAGTTGCCCCAAGTGTCATCGCAATAATTGTTGCGGTACTAAACCCAAAATAAGTTCCAATCATACCGCCTTTTTCTGTTTTACAATGGCAATTATGATCACTTACCATAAGCATCCAGGAAAAAACAGTTGCAACTACAATATCAAATGCCACTATAGCAGTTATGGACGTATTATCAATTGTTGTCATTTGAATTAAACTTCCTGCATCAAATTTAATAAACATATAACCAAAAACGATAACAACCAGTATAACCATTAAACTAACGATAAATTTTTCCGCGCTCTCAATTACACGGTGGCCGTACATAGCCAATAGAACAACTAGCGCTTCAGTTAGAATCGTAAATAAATTAATATTGGTGTATCCTGTCAAATAAAATACCGCTTGATTTAGGCTCAGAGCCCCCATATATGCCTGTACCCAACTCCAGCCGATGAGAACAAGAGTGTTCACGGCTGTAGGCAATACTGCTCCTCGCTGACCGAAGGCTCCTCGAGCCAATATCATGGTGGGTAAGCCGGTGCGAGTCCCTATATTCCCCATTAAAATTAATGGTATTCCACCTACTAACGTTCCGATTATAATTATTGTAAGCGCTTTTGGATATGCCATGTCAGGAACAAACAGCATGCCAGAAAATACTGTGGTTACTACAACATTAGAGCCTAACCAAAGAAATAAAGTAGAGAACCAACTCATTGACCTTTCATTCATAGCGATTGGTCTCATACGATCCATGCCATTTGTTTCAGGTGAATTCGACATCCAATTCTCTCCCTATTCCACTAAAATTCCGCAGTAAATTTTATCATTTGGCTTTAATCAATTTTCTGCTTATTAGGTCTTTACCTTCAATTGTATTGATTTTTTTTGACAATGCTTTGTGTGCATTTCAGTCTGATAATAGCCTTTAATAGCTTTGGACGACGTTAAGTCATCACGTTATCAACACTATTGTAGACGGACTTGCAACGGCTTCTATCTACAGCATATTGAACGCCCCCATGTTTTTCATAAGTATGTAAACACTCCTTTTTCTTGAATAACGTCTGAAAAGTATCAATTTACATATTACTTAAGCAAGATTCGCGCCAATTTACTACACAGATATTTACAGCCAATTCCGCTAGTTTTTTTGATATATTGATTTAAAATCTAATCAATTTCTTATTTTCTGATTTAAATTTTAATTATTTCCTCTTTTTAATTTATATTTTAATCAACATCTATAGACATAAAAGGAGGGGAACCTATTTGATGATGGAATGACAATTCGGGTTGATCAGCAACATAATAAAGGGGAACTAGCTTATGCTACAGAAGCAACCAAAGAAATTGTTCTATTTGGTTTCGAACAGTTAAACCTTAATCGTATATGGGCAATGGCTATATCTAAAAACCCAGCTGCTGCAAAGTTATGTTAAAACTTGGAATAAAAAATGAAGGTTCAATAAAACAACATATCTATCAGGCTGAACTATATGAAGACGTTGACGTATTTGGGTTTACAAACACAAATTTTAAACAACTAAATTCTTAAGTCTTGTTCAACTAACAGGTGCGTTCGTATTATAAGGTCGGCCAGTAAAAATTACTGTTGATCTTTTTTAATAGAACCTATTCTATCAGTAGCCAGGGTAGGACGTACGGGTGCGTGGAAATTGATCCCGTGAACTATAAACTGTCCGCCCCTACTTGTAGAAACATGTTTGAGGCTGGTTGGGACTACATGGAGGACTAGGGGTACTGATTAGTAAGTAGAAGAGGAAAAAACAATGAATCCAGTTGTTGGTCTGGATGTGGCAAAAGGAGAGAGTCAGGTTCAGGTATTTTTAGATCAATCTAAACCGTATGGAAAGAGCTTCTCAATAAAGCATACTAGAGAGGAATTAGATCATTTTATTGGATTTCTAAAAGAAATTGAAGAGGTGACAGGGCAGATGCCTATGATCATTTTAGAATCTACAGGGCATTACCATACTCCCGTTATTCAATTCTTGGAGGAACAAGGAGTTCTATATATCTTACTAAATCCGATTATTTCTTATCAGGCAAAGAAGTCTAGTTTACGAAAGGTAAAAACAGACGCAATCGATGCGTACCAGTTGTGTGTGCTGTATTACAAAGAGGATTTTGAATCTCATAAAATAAGAGGAATTCGGCTTTTAGACCTTCGGAATTTGTCAAGACAACAGGAAATCGTAACGAATATGTATGTGGAAGCTAAACTTCAGTTTCACACCATTTTAGATCAACTGTTTCCTGAATACCGGAAGGTTTTTGGCGATTTATTTTCAAAGGTTTCATTATTGATGTTAAAGGAATACCCTACTTCAGAGGCTGTATTAATAGCCGGGGAAAGTAAACTAGCAGAGAGTGTAATGGAGTTCTGTACTAGCGGATCGGATGAATGGGCATGGGAAAAAGCAAAAAAAATAATGGATTCCGCATCTCGAAATCCATTTCAAAAAAACGTGTATGATAGTCACGTAATCAATCTTCGTATGTATATTGAGTTGCTTTTTCATTACCAGGGACACCTTTCTGATTTGGAAGATCGTATAGTGACCTTGGCAAATGAACTGGAAGAATATAAGATTATCCAATCGATTCCCGGTATAGGAGAAAAAATCGCAGCCACGATTATCTCTGAAGTTGGTGAAATCGTTCGGTTTAATCATCCGAAAAAACTGGTTGCCTTTGCTGGAGTAAATCCAAGTGTTTACTCATCGGGTAAGTTTACGGAAACCATTAATCGTATTACTAAAAGAGATTTTCGTGGTAGATGGTGGCGGCGAGGATCGCCGCCATAGAAGTTCTTATGGAACTAACCTGCCCCGATAGTTCCATATGACAAAGAGCTGCAAAAGCAACCCTCTTATTAAAGTAAAGCCCGGTTAAGTAATGGGAGAACACTACTCCCACTCATCATCATCAGTTACCAGCTCGACCTTTTCTGGTATTATTTTTTGAAGAGAGTCTATTGTTGAAAAGTGTTCATCATTTGAGAACGCGGTAATATAGTCACCATCATACCCTACCCAAAACATAGTGGAACTTTCAGTTAAAGTTGCTCTCAAAGCATTGGCTATCCACTTTAATTTAACTAGTCTGGTTCGGTTATTTTTAGTCCTTTTTACAGGATAAGGTGACTCATATTCCCTTTCCTCTAGTCTGAATACATCCTGTTTTAAGGACCATAATGATAAGTTCAACATGCTTCCATTCCCGTACAAATAAGGATAATATTCTTTAAATTGCTGCGGGTTGCGTATAATTGCCTTTACAAAGAACGTGTTTTTACGACTCCCCTTCATATAATTAAACTCTATATTTTGCATCTTAAACAGCTCTTCGTACTCTGCTTGTTGAAAATCATAGATTTCCGCAAGTGAATAAATAGGGTAATAATCTGAGCTATCCATCCAATTACAAAAGAATTCTTCATGGGTATATGTATAATCACTATCATTATAACAAAAAAAATTTACGATATATTGGAACTCATCGTTAATCTCAAAGGGATAAGTGGCTTCTTCCACCGGCACAGTTATTATTTTTTCAGGAGGGAAGTAGCTTATTTCTACCTTCATTTTAATCGCCTCTCTTAATAGGTTTGAATCGTTTATTCTTATTATATACCACTTGACACAGTTGTTTTTCGCTGGCTTATTAGTATTATCAGCTTCTTGAACTCCCTCAGTTTGATGCGAATATCTCTCGAATGCTCACTTATTCGCAGGATTTCATACCCCCTGTAATTAGACTTACGGGTAAATGAATTGAGTTCAGATAAGTTAGGCTTCGTGAAGGCATAGTTAAATAAAGGAGTCAGCTACCACTCCACATTTTACCATATAATGTACATCTCCACGCCGCCCCTGGAGGCTTTCCCTCCCATGTCTCAACGGGTCAATTGCCCTCTCATTCCTTCGTCATGCCTATCCAAGGGGTGGAGGCCAGTTATGCTAACCTGATGGGTCACAGTGCCCTTTTGTTTAAGAAACCTGGTACTCGTACATATTTGAAATCCTACGAATAAGACAACATTCAAAATTAAAGTTAACTATTTTGAATGATACATTCTATATAACTAATGTTTTATTTCTATGCTGCTAATGGGATCAATACTTGGACTTTATTTGGACAATAAGACTCGTTTCGTCGTGCTATTCCTACAAAAATCCTTGCTAGTTTACCTATGAGTTTCATGATTGATTTCATTTTCTTTATCTTCTTTACCTTCACATTATGGGAATGGACGGCCTTAAACTCAGGGTTATTCATCACAAGGCTCATAGTTGCTAAGTAGAGGAATCGTCGTAGTCTTGACCTTCCACGCTTTGAAATGACAATCTGACCTTTCCATTTGCCTGAACTTGCTTCAGCTAGATGTAATCCCGCATGCCGTAATAGAGAGTTTCCGTGAGAGAAACCACTTAGATCTCCTGATTCACCCAGTATCCCGGCTAATGAAATTTCACTTATTCCTTTAATCATAAGTAGTTTTTTTGCAAATGGTATTTTGTAGAGAACTTCTTTAACTTGTTGTTCAACTCTTTCGAGTTGTTTGACAGCGAGGTCATATTCCTCTAATAATTGTTCTAAATGGAATTTATAAGCATCAAGAGCTTGTCCGGTCCCAATAGAGGATTTTGCTAGATTGATTAGTAATTGAGCCTTCTTGGGTCCTGGTTGTCGTTTCATTAAAGACTTCCAACCCCTCATGACATCTAGTGTTTCTAGTGAAGATATTTCATCCGGTGTAGGAAATAAACGAAGGGTTGCGATCGCCCCTTTGCACGTTACATCTTTAAACACTTGTCTGAGTTCAGGAAAGACCACATCCACCCATCGATTTACTTGATTAAAAGACATCACGAGACGTTTAACAATCACATCACGATTAGACATTAGAACTCTAAGCTTCTCAAATGATTCTGATGATGGGCGAATAAAGGAATAGTAGCCGTTTTTGACCATATCCGCGATAACGAGCGCATCTTTTTTATCACTCTTAGATTGGGTATTATCACGATTCTCTTTATTCCTTTTTACTAAGTGGGGATTGACTGTTACAACCTCAATGTTTTGGTTATATAACCATTTTGAAAGGTTAATCCAGTAATGGCCTGTAGGCTCCATACCTACTATTGCTGCATCTAAGTTTTTTAATCTTTTTAAATCATGAATCCATTTTAATAGTTTAAGGAACCCCTCTTCATTATTTTCAAATGTAAGAGGGTCTCCAACTACAATTCCACGGAAGTTAACTGCTCTTGCAACGTGTAGTTGTTGAGCGATATCCACACCAACAATAAGGTGTGTATCGGAAATTCTTTCTATTAGTTGATTTTGTTTGTCTTGCATTTTAAAATTCATAGTAGGGCTTCCTCCTTAAGATTCTGAGTTAGATTGGACTCTATACTCATATCTTACTGAGGGGCTCTATTTTTTTCAAACCTGATATTTAACGATCTACAGGAATGCTAACCTGCCCCTTTCGTATTATAAAGGTCAGCCAGTTATTTCTGGTTGAACAATTTTTATATCGATATATGATAACGGTAGCCGGGGTAGAACGTTCCTGCCCGTGGGGCTTGGACCCCGTCAACTAAACAGTTCGCCCCCTACTTGTAGAAACATGATTAGGCTGGTTGGGACAAAGATCTCGTATAACAAGCGAAGCTATGATACTGCAAGAAGGATTAGGGGTTACCGGCAATAATATGTTTTTGGAGGAGATAAAAAATGAATCCAGTGGTTGGTCTGGATATAGCGAAAGGTGAAAGTCAGGTTCAAGCGTTCTTGGATAAAAAGAAGCCTTATAAAAGAAGTTTTAAAGTAGCACATACCATTGAAGGACTAGAGAGCTTACACCAATATCTTAGAGAGATAGAAAACGCAACAGGAATTCGACCTCCGGTCGTTTTAGAGTCTACTGGGCATTATCATACGCCCATTGTGCAGTATTTTGAGGAGAGAGGTTACTTATTAATTATCGTTAACCCACTCATTTCTTATCGTGCGAAGAGCTCTAGTTTACGGAAAGTAAAGACAGATTTAATCGATGCACGTCACCTCTGCGAGCTGTACTATAAAGAGGATTTAGAGCCTTATAAAAAACGAGGGATACAACTCTTAAATCTTCGTAATCTTTCAAGACAACATGCAAATATAACAGGTATCTATGTACAAACAAAACTACAGTTTCAGGCTGTTCTTGATCAAGTATTTCCTGAATATAGAGGGGTTTTTGGAGATTTGTATTCGGTTGTTTCTTTGCTTACTCTATTAGAATTCCCTACTTCTGAAGACATATTAGCAGTCGGTGAAGAAACTGTAGCAAATAGGATTAATGAGCTTTGTCCAAGTCGTTCTAGAAAGTGGGCGAATACACAGGCAGAGAAACTTATGGCTGCCTCAGCTCGAAATCCTTTTCAGAGAACTTTATATCAGAGTCACATTTTAAGCCTAGAGATGTATATAAAAATGCTTCTAGAATACCAAAAGCACCTATCCAAATTTGAAGAAGAGATAAATGCTTTGGCAAAAGAAATTGAAGAATATAAGATTATCCAATCCATCCCTGGTATCGGTGAAAAAATCGCTACAACGATTATTTCTGAAATTGGTGAGATTGATCGGTTTAATCACCCTAAAAAACTAGTGGCATTTGCCGGAATTGATCCAAGTATCTTTGAATCAGGTAAATTTAAAGGCTCAGTAAATCGAATTACCAAAAGAGGTTCTGGCAGACTACGACATGCCTTATATATGGCCGTTCGTTGTGCCATTCGTGATTGTCGCAAGAAGAAAACGACAGATGAAATCATCCCTCGGAACAAGAGATTACGAGAGTTCTATGATAAGAAACGTGAAGAAGGAAAGCCCTTTAAAGTAGCTGTGATAGCATGTGCTAATAAGCTTCTACAATGGATTTATGCACTATTACAAAATAACTCGACTTTCCAAGATCTAACCTAGTTTAAAAGTATAACTAAATAGCACAAAACTTTCCAAATACGGTTCATTGGAAGGTTATTTGGCATGCACAAATTTAGTATAGCATGAAATATTTTAAGTTTTCATTGAAAAATGTTGACTAACTATTAGCTGGTTTAGTTCCATAAGAAACTCCTATGGCGGCGCTCCTCGCCGCCACCATCTACTACGAAAATCTACACTCAAAAATAGAGTCTAACCCATTAACCCCTTGACGATAATGGATGATAACAATACAACCAGGCTGAGCTTTTTTTGGTGGATCTTAAGGAAGATACCCTGTATAAGAAACTGGTTGTGACAGTATGGAAGAACCATTTAGTGTACTGCTAGTACGTATACAAAATTTTTTGTAACAAATCTCCTATCATATGTATTGTTAATCTTTTTTTGAGGTGATTCTCCTATGGAAGCAATGATTGAACGGTGTGCTGGCCTAGATGTACACCAAGAAACAGTAGTAGCCTGTGTATTATTTGGTCCATTAGATAAAAAGCCAAAAATCTCTATTGAAACGTTTTCGACTACAACAACAGGACTCTTGGCTTTAAGTGATTGGTTAACTACCCTTCAGGTATCCGATGTTGTGATGGAAAGTACCGGAGTCTACTGGAAACCAATATGGAATATACTCGAAGGATCTTTTCACCTTGTTCTGGCCAATGCCAGGCATGTCAAAAATGTTCCAGGGCGTAAAACTGATGTAAAAGATGCCGAATGGCTTGCCAAGCTTCTAAGATGCGGACTTATTGAAAGCAATTTTGTCCCACCAGAGGATATTCGTGATTTACGAGATCTTACTCGTTATCGAAAAAAATTGATTCATCATCGCACATCAGAGCAGAATCGCATTCACAAAATTCTTCAAGATGCTAATATCAAGCTAACATCCGTTCTATCAGACATTTTTGGTGTATCGGGACGCCGTATCCTTGAAGCGATTCTAAATGGTGAAAAAATAGAGACCGATGGTCTTCGAAAAATGGTGGATTGGCGAACAAAAGCAAGTATTACTGACATTGCCCATGCAATTAATGGTCGTATTCGCCGCCATCATCGTGATATGTTGCGTTACCATTGGGAGCATATGGGTTATTTAGAAGAAACCATAGAAGAATTAGAAAAACAAATTGATCAACTCCTGTCCCCTTATCGTAAGGAAGTAGAATTATTGGATGGTATACCTGGTGTGAACAAAGCTGCGGCAGCTACTTTTATTGCGGAGATGGGTGTTGATATGTCCGTATTTAAGTCAGCTAAACATCTTGCCTCTTGGGCTGGTGTGAGTCCTGGAAATTACGAAAGTGCTGGTAAAAAAAAAACGAGTAAAACCACACAAGGAAATAAAGCTTTAAAAACGATGGCCGTAGAATGTGTATTAGCGACATCAAGGCAAAATAATCGAATTGCTTCACATCGAAAAAGGATTACCAAACGGCAAGGAAAATTGAAGGGACGAATCGCTTCTGCCCATTTACTATTAACGATTGCTTACAACATCTTAAAAACAGGAGAACCTTATCATGAACTAGGCTCAAATTACCTTGAAGAAAAACAAAATAACAAAGAATTAAAAATGATCGAATACCTAAAAAAGAAAGGCTATACAATCGCTCCATCTGAACAACAAACTGCATAACCAGTTAAATAACGACATAGTACATTTACCCCCATCAAAAAAAATGAGAATATGGAGGGTTTATTTTAGCATGGCTTTTTTACTATTGTGTTTTCATACAAAAAAGAGCTGCCAAAGCAACTCCCTTATTGAAGTAAGGCACCTGTTAGGATATTATTGCCTGTCATCGAGCCTGCCATATCACTCATTATTTTTTGGTTCTTACTAAAATGAATAGCTATATATAAAAGTAAACCCAAACCCCCACCAATTAGTACCTTAAAACCTGAACCAACAGCTGCCCATTCCAAGGCGTAGAAAATTATCACACCGAGAAGAACATATGAAAAAACTGTATTAATCAATATCATTGAGCCTTCTTCCTTAATTGACGTACTATATAAATTCTATTTCAAATGCATTATTCCTTGTTGAACTAACCCGCCCCTATAGTTGCATAAAATCGAGTAGGAGGAGGCGCCTAGCCTCCGACCTCTCACACCACCGTACATACCGTTCGGTATACGGCGGTTCAGTTTAAGTCTGACGTAGTTTTGTATATCGTTCATATAGATTTACTAACCCTTGGTGGTGCCAATAAACATTATTAAGGGTTTTGTCTAGAATAGGACTATGCGCTATGCGCCAATAACCCTTTCTACTATTTCCCCATTCATATGCTTTTCCAATTGGGACGCCTAATCCTTTGAGTTTCCTCACTCTCGTTCTTGGCAATTTCCATTGCTTCCATAGGCACATCCTGAGTCTTCTTCGAATCCATGAATCTAAATTCTTCAATACGTTCGGAGTATCAATGAGGGCGAAATAACCCATCCAACCTCTAAGGTATTGCTTTAACTTATTTATTCGGAGTTTCATGGGTTTCGGTAATTTTCTCAAGGTCATTTCCCTGATTCGTTTCTTTACTCTCTTCACCGTTTGTTTAGCCAGTAGAACCTTCGGGTTCTTCTTTGACTTCGTGAAACTAAAACCGAGAAACGTTCTGTTCCAAGGGCGATCATACTTCGACTTCTCGTAGTTGACCTTTAGCTTCAGTTTATTTTCAATGAAGCTTGAGATATTTCCCATTGCACGTTTGGCGGCTTTTCGTGTCTTCACAAAGATAGTACTGTCATCCGCATACCTTACGAATCGAAGATTGCGTTTCTCTAGTTCTTTATCTAAATCGTCTAACATTATATTAGATAATAAAGGACTTAACGGGCCTCCTTGCGGAGTTCCCTCCTCACTTTTATGAAAAAGTCCGCCTATCATAATGCCTGCTTGAAGGAATTTACGAATCAGTTTGAGAATTCGTTTATCTTCAATTTTCCGCTCTAACATTCCCATGAGCTTGTCATGATTCACTTTATCGAAGAACTTCTCCAAGTCCATATCCACTACCCATGTATAACCTTCGGTTATATAGGACTTTGCCTTTCGAACCGCCTGGTGCCCTTGTTTGTTAGGGCGAAATCCATAGCTATTCTCCGAAAAGGTTGAGTCATATATCTTGGTCAATATTTGGGCAATGGCTTGTTGAATGAAACGGTCTAGAACGGTTGGAATACCCAATAGCCGAACTCCGCCGTTTGGTTTCGGGATTTCGATACGACGGACGGGCTGCGGTTGATAGGTACCCTGTAAAAGGGCAGTTTTCATGTTGTACCATTCAGTTGCGAGGTGCGGTCTCAGGTTTTGAACCGGCATTCCATCTACACCATGGCTTCCCTTATTTCTTTCTACACGCTTCAATGCCTGTATTAAGTTTTCCCTCCTAGTATCTGTTCCATTAACATCGTTGATATCCTTTCTACGTGGATAAATGGTCTATTTGTGCCTTTATCTGCTCCACCCTTTTGAAGTTCCCCGTGTATTCACCACTTCTTCCTTCAAATAAGTTCCGTTAGGAATTGTTTGCTTCTTCGCAGATAACGAACGCCTAGTATTCATCCTCCTTAATCTGTTCGGTCCTTCCTTATCTTCTCGAGTAGACAAGTACTATGACCTCTGCTGACTTCTGATGATTCAGCTGTCCATCACTGGACAGGTTACCAAGTGTACTTGGCTGTCATCAGACCTCCCCGGGTAAGAGTGCAATCTTTCCCTCCAACTATCTGCTTCATTTACTCTGTACCACCTTCGGCAGTAAGGACTTTGTTTTGTTTCGCAAACTCATCCAATGATACCTAGCCTTATATGAAGTTCGTGTTCCTCAGACCGGAGGTTTGCCGCTTGCTTCCTTCAGATTCCACGTCACCGTGGACACCCTTGCATTAAGCTAACCACTACTACTGCCTTCATGGTTCGGGACTTTCACCCTATAGATTGCACCCATGCCGGGCGCACGAAAAAGCTGCCTTAAAGACAGCTTCGATTTTCAGCTAACGCACCCGTTAATTGAACAAGAACTTCAACCGATTGAACCTTTTTTCAATAAAACGATAAACTCAAATATCCCAATTCATTAAATAAAGTAACTATAGTTTCATAATTGTTCCATAAGATGGCTTGCTTACTCTTGCTATAATCTAAGAAGCCAGTTCAAAAATGCGCTTTTGTGCTTCAAGATAACGCTGCAGATTAATAATTGGATTCTCAGATTGCGAAGGTGTTTCTTTCTCTAGACTGGTTAGTTCAATCGCATTATCTGCTGCAAGTTTTTTTGTATACTCAAACATTCGATTCAAAAGCACATCCAACTCCTCCATTGAAAGTACAATGTTGATTTTTTCAAAATTAGGATGCATTTTCAGTTCACCCAAACGTGCCATCACATCTGAAATTATCTCCATTGTAAGAGCACCCTTGCGAACAGCGTTTAGGTAGACCTTTAGTGCCTCTCTAAGATCTAAACAACCTTACAACTAATTTGGACAAAGTCATAACCAAATTGAAAGATTAGAAGATTACTGTATTTCAAGTTAAATGTATAGGCTATATCATATTAGTGAAAAATAAGGAAATCCGGAATAGGGCTTCTTTATTTTTTTGCGTCTTGATGGTAAAAATTCAACTTGATTAAGCACCAAAACGTTCGTTGACATGCACAGTATAGAATCATTTAATTCATGTTTTCTTTATTTTAAAACAACATTTAATATTCAATATAAACCTAAAATGTTAATTCTGAACAATAATTAGATGAAATTCTTGACATTATTGTTTTAAACAAACATAATATGTTTATAACTAACAAGGGTGGTTTAAATGTTACCAAATGACCGAAGAAAATTTATTTTAGAGCAATTAAGTATGAACGAAAAAATGGATATTGAACAGTTAGTTGATCATTTAAATGTCTCAGCTATGACCATTCGCAGAGATTTAAATTATTTAGAAGCTCAGGAAAAGCTCATCCGGACTCACGGAGGGGCGGTTCTGAATAAGCCATTGGTTATTGAAACATCATTCCAAGTAAAAGAAGGAAAATACAGTTACCAAAAAAGGCAAATTGCTCAGAAAGCGATGAACTTTATTCAAAGCCACTCCACAATTTTATTAGATTCAGGAACGACGACACTTGAAATAGCAAAGTTGCTGAAAGAAAAAAAGGACTTAACAGTTGTCACAAATGATATAAAAATTGCAGCTGAACTCATGGATAGTGAAGTAAAAGTAATTGTAGCAGGTGGGGAACTTCAAAATAATATTGGGGCCTTATTCGGTCCATTAACGGAACAAGTTTTGAGAAATTTGCATGTTGATTTATTTTTCTTAGGAGCACATGCTGTCCATCTAGAAGCAGGAATTACAGCACCTACATTTGAAAAAGCCTCCATAAAAAAATTAATGATAGAATCGGCAGAAACGACATGGTTAGTGGCTGATTCGAGCAAGTTTGGCCAAAAATCTCTCACAAAGGTTTGCCACCTTTCATGTATTGATGGAGTGATTACGGATGATGGCATAACTGATGTCTGTGAGGAGATATTAAAAGAACATTTGCAAGTTGTTACTGTTGAAGGGAGTGAAGCCAAATGAAAATAGGAGTCATTGCAGATGATTTGACAGGTGGAAATGGAACTGGTGTAAGGCTCACTAAATTAGGCTTTGATGTAGCAACAATGGTTCAATATGACAACCTTCCTTCTTCTGATTCTATCAATGCTATTATCGTAGATACAGATAGCAGATATGCAAGAGAAGATATTGCTCAGATGAGAGTGAAAAAAGTTATTGAGAATCTGACAAAATGGGGCGTAAATGTAATTTGCAAACGGATTGATAGTACAGGGAGAGGTAATATTGGAATTGAAATTGATACATTATTGACAGAGCTTGGTGAAAAAGCTATTGCGGTTGTTGTCCCATCTTTCCCTGATTCAGGAAGAATTACGGCAGGAGGCTATTTATTAGTACATGGTGTGCCAGTACAGTTGACAGATGTAGCAAAGGATCCTGTTATTCCAGTTACTCAATCATATGTACCAGAAATTGTTCAAAAGCAAAGCAAATACCCTGTTTCACATATTGATCTTGAAACTGTGCTGGCCGGAAAAGATGAAATTGAAAAAGCAATTAGAGAAAAAATCGAACTGGGAGATCGTATTCTTGTTTTAGATGCCATTACAAATGAAGATATAGATGCTCTTGCTGGTGCAATGGCAAAGATTAAAGAATATCAGATGATTCCGGCAGATCCAGGACCATTAACAGCTGCATATTCTAAAGCGTTCAGCCGCCAGCATATTAAAGATAAAAAAATTATTGTTACAGTCGGCAGTGTTACATCCAATAGCACCATGCAATTGAATTATTTAATGGAAAAAACAAATTCTCGTTCAATCTATGTAGATCCGGAAAAATTGGCTACTTTAGATAGCAGATGGGATGAAGAGGTAGCAAGAGTCATTAATAAGACTTTGGAGGAAATGGATAAACAAGACATTTTAATTATCACAACAGATTCCCCAACCGCTAAAGTACTTAATCTTAATGAATTATCAAAAGAACTAGGGTTTAGCCAGGATTCACTAGCAAAAAGAATAGCTGATGGGTTAGGGAAAATCACTAGAGTAGTTGTTCAAAATAGCAAATATGAGATTGGCGGATGTTTTTCCAGCGGTGGAGATGTAACTGCCTCCTTATGTTCGATAGTGAGGGCAGAAGGAATTAAATTGATAGATGAAATTTTACCTCTTGTGGCGTACGGCCAGTTTATTGGAGGGTATTTTGATGGTATTCCGCTTGTCACTAAAGGTGGCACGGCTGGAGATAAAAAAGCAATATATACAAGTGTTAAATATTTGGAGGCAAAATTTTAAGGAGGAATAATAAATGAATATTGAAAGAGCAATTATTGCAATCCCAATGGGTGACGCAGCAGGTATAGGCCCAGAAATTTCAATGAAATCTTTAGCTAAACAAGAGATTTATGATGTGTGTAAACCGTTAGTCATTGGTGATTCAGCTGTCCTTGAAAAAGCGATTTCCATTGTTGAAGCGAATTTGAAAATTAATGAAGTGAATTCTCCAGCAGAAGGAAAGTATGAGTTTGGTACTGTTGATGTCATGAACTTAAATAATATCGACATGGATAAGCTTGAATACGGTCAAGTATCTGCACAATGCGGCCAAGGAGCTTTTGAATATATTAAAAAATCGGTGGAATTGGCTTTGGCAGGAGAAGTCAAAGCACTTGCTACAACACCAATCAACAAAGAATCTTTAAAAGCAGCGAAAGTTCCTTATATTGGACACACTGAAATGCTTGAAGATTTAGCAGGTTCAGACGACCCATTAACAATGTTTGAAGTAAACGGAATGAGGATCTTCTTCTTAACTCGTCACTTATCTTTAAAAGATGCTATTGGACAAATGACGAAAGAAAGAGTCCGTGATTATCTTATTCGATGTGACAAGGCTCTTCAAAGATTAGGTGTAGAAAATAGAAAATTCGCAGTTGCTGGGTTAAATCCGCATAGTGGTGAAGGCGGTTTATTTGGTTGGGAAGAAGTAGAACAAATTAAACCGGGTATTGAAGCAGCTGTAAAGGATGGTATTAATGCTGTAGGACCAGTTCCAGCTGATTCCGTATTCTTCCAAGCTTTAAATGGAAAATATGATGCTGTTCTATCTTTGTACCATGACCAAGGACATATCGCTGCAAAAATGACGGACTTCCACAGAACAATATCTATTACAAATGGTCTACCGTTCTTAAGAACTTCTGTCGATCACGGTACAGCATTTGATATTGCAGGTAAAAACATTGCAGCAAGCGTAAGCATGGAAGAGTGCATTAAGCTTGCTGCACAATATGCCCCAAACTTTACAAGAAATAATTTATAGAAAATAGAAAACCAATAATACTTGATAAGTTAATAATTGAAATGGAGGATGTTTCTTGTCCTTCATTTCAACTCTAATAAATGAAAGCACTTACAAAAAAAGGGTGATTCGGGGGAACAACAATGCCGTTAATAATTATTGCTATTGGAGTTATATTGTTACTTATTTTAATTATGGGCTTCAAATTAAACACATTTGTTTCATTAATCATTGTTTCATTCATCGTAGCATTAGCATTGGGAATGCCTATGACAGATGTTGTTGGTTCAATTGAAAGCGGTTTAGGCGGAACGCTTGGTCATATTGCTTTAATATTTGGAATGGGCGCAATGCTTGGCAGGTTAATTGCAGATGCAGGTGGAGCTAATCGTATTGCCACAACCCTAATTGACAAATTTGGAGAAAAAAGAATTCAATGGGCTGTTTTATTTGCTTCATTTATTGTAGGTATCGCTTTATTTCTTGAAGTAACAATTGTATTATTAGTGCCAATTATATTTTCAATAGCAAAAGAATTAAAAGTTTCTATTGTACACTTAGGTCTTCCTATGGTTACAGCGGCCTTAGCGACACACGCTTTCTTACCTCCACACCCTGGACCAACAGCAGTCGCATCAGAATATGGTGCAAATATTGGCTTAGTTTTAGTTTACGGAATTATTGTCGCAATACCAACTGTTATTTTAGCAGGTATTTTGTATCCTAAGCTTGCTAAAAAAATTGTGCCGACTGCATGGACTAGAGAAGGCAGTGAGTCTTTTGGTGTACAAAAAACATTCAAATTAGAAGAAACACCAGGTTTTGGTATCAGTGTATTTACAGCATTATTTCCTGTTATTTTAATGGCTTTTGGTGCAGCTGTTGATATGATTCAACCAGCTATGGGTTTTGAAGATAATATGATAATAAAAATTATTGGTTTTATTGGTAACTCTTCAACTGCAATGTTACTTTCTTTATTGCTAGCACTCTACACAATGGGATTGAGAAGAAATGTTCCGATAAAAATTTTGATGAATTCTTGTTCTTCTGCAATTAATTCCTTAGGTATGCTGCTATTAATTATTGGTGGCGGCGGTGCTTTAAAACAAGTACTTATTGATGGCGGCGTTGGTGATTATGTCGCTAAATTATTTGAAGGATCTGCTATGTCACCAGTATTCTTTGCCTGGAGTGTCGCAGCAATATTACGTATTTGCTTAGGCTCAGGAACTGTTGCAACTTTAACGACTGCAGGGTTAGTTCTTCCATTACTCGCTACAATGCCCGACGTTAACTTAGAACTAGTTGCACTTGCAACTGGAGCTGGTAGTGCAATTGCATCACATGTTAATGATGCTGGATTTTGGATGGTTAAAGAGTCTCTGGGAATGACCTTGAAAGAAGCATTTGGAACTTATACCGTACTTTCGACCATTGTTGCTGTATCAGGATTAGTATTTACGCTATTATTAGATCTAATTATTTAAAGGAACAGATTGTTAATATAATAGACGAGATCTACGTCCCAACCAGCCTCAAACATGTTTCTACAAGTAGGGGGGGGACAGTTTAGTTCACGGGATCAAGTCCCACGCACCCGTACGTCCTACCCTGGCTACTGATATAATAGATTCTATTAAAAAAAGGTCAACCAGTAAAATAAACTGGCTAACCTTATAATACGAACGCACCCGTTAATTCATTAAGAAAAAGCGTCCCTACTTTCTTGTTGTAGACAAAAGAACCGTCCACTTTTGGGACGGTTCTAAAATGAAATAGAAATGTAATTTATGTGTCCTCATAAACTATATATATTTACTTGTTTTTGAGATTTGAATTGATAAAGTTGATCTTTTCTTTTCTGATTCCTTTCGTAGATAGAACCTTTGTCCCTACCGGAGAATCGAGTGTGAAATTCATTCACTTATCTCCTGATGCCCCTGCTGTAGATGTAGCAGTTAAAAACGGAGACATCCTATTTAATAACGTTTCATTCTTAGAAGATACTAAAAATATAAATGTGTCTCCAGGAAGGGCTGACTTAGAAGTTCGTATTACCGGCACTGATAATATTGTACTGACTATTCCAAATTTACAATTTAAAGCAGATACAACCCATACAATTTTTGCAGTAGGCTTCGCGAACAACACGCCTCCTCTGGAAGCCTTATTCGCGATCGGATAAGATAAATTTTCTTTTTTAATACAATGTAAAATTAATAAGCCAATGTAAAAGACAGCTCCCTTCCTTTGTTTGAGGGAAGGGGACATTGTAGGTTTATCATTTTTATATACGGTACGACTTTATTTTATAACTACAACAATGCCACAAGAAAAAAGACGATTAGCTATTGCTAGTCACCTCTTTCACCTTAGCATAAATAGTGGAACGTGGGACACCTGTCATTTTGGCTATATCATTAACGCTTAAACCGTTATATTCTCTTTCATCGTACAGCTTTAAAGCCTTCTTAACGTCCTTCTCGTCCTTCCCTTTCCTACCCATATGTTTCCCCTGTGCCTTAGCACGTTCCCTGCCTTCTGCCGTTCTATCTTTAATTAGATCACGTTCAAACTCAGCAATAGCCCCCAGCATAGTAAACATTAGCTTTCCTGATGGTGTACTAAAATCAATCTGTTCTTTGATAAATGCTAAAGCTATTCCCCGTTCTTCTAGTTCCTTAGCAATCTTTTGTAGGTCAAAAGTGGAACGTGCTAATCTATCCAACTTGTAAACAACCAGCTTGTCACCTTCCCTTAAATAGTCCAACGCCTTAGCAAGTTCTTCCCTTTCAGATTTAGCACCACTTTGTTTCTCCATGAATATCTTCTCGCAACCATACTCTTTTAACTTCTCTTCCTGTAAAGTCAAGTCCTGATCTTTAGTTGAAACACGTCCATACCCAATAATAGCCATTATGTATAACCTCATTCCATCTGTCTAAAAGTTAATTAACTTCTGTAGTTATATTCTAGACTAACTTCTAAACATTGAAAAGGATTATTTTGAGTGGAAATTGAGGTGTTTTTTCAAGTCTCCAGAACTTGTAACTTTTAGACACGTTCGTAAATGTACATAACAACCAGCGAACGTCAGTAAACTCAAAACAGACTTTTCCGAACGACTTATACCGTACAATTCAATATAAAAACGAACCGTTCGAGAAAGTCTACTTTTACGAACGGTAGCAACAATGCTATACCGCCTATTTGGAAGTTTTATACGCTAAGAGAATTCCACCTGAAAAGTCGATCTCCTCTACGTTAAGGAATCACTTTTTTACTTCTTCTTATAAAAACTAACGTACCTTTTATTTAATATAAGGTAAGCCAACGATGGGTCTCTGTCCCACACCATTAGCATATTTTCAGAAATCACGTCACACTTTGCCCCCTAAAAAAGACCGTCTCTTTAAGAGTAACGGTCTTTTCATTCTTATTCAATTGTTAACTGCTGATTTCATCACTGCTTTCATCATGGTGATGGTCATGATGATCCTCTAAATTTAACCTTGCTGATACTCCTGCGTGATCGGATGGCCAAAGCCCTGTTTCTGTTCGGTCTTTCTGCGATTCTCCTACTAATTCTGCTTCTATTGGTTTCCAGCCGTTTTTAAATAAAATATAATCTATTCTTTGGTTCAACATAGAAACTGCATTTAATAAATCAGGAGCTTGACAACAGGTAAACTCTGGTCCTTTACCAACTTTACTCCATACATCATGAAAGCCTGCATTAATAAACAAATTATAAGTGGTGCTATTAGGGA
Source organism: Peribacillus sp. B2I2 (assembly GCF_041261685.1). Lineage (NCBI taxonomy): Bacteria > Bacillati > Bacillota > Bacilli > Caryophanales > Bacillaceae > Peribacillus > Peribacillus sp. B2I2. Next base: position 84,604 of record NZ_JBGCCB010000002.1, read on the forward strand.
TGGAGTTTAAATCTCCCGTAATAACCACGGGTAACCGTGTATTTGCAGGTCCCTGAAGAATTTCATTTGCTTGAGCATTCCGTATTGCTTCAACAGTTGGATCCAAATGTGTGTTGATCATCCTGAAAACTTGTCCATCTATCTTAACATCTACAGAGGACCATCCTCGAAGTACTGTTACAGGTTGTCCTCCTACGGGTACAATTAGATTTGTTTGGAAATTAGCTTCTTGGCGTCTAATTACCTTCAAATTTTTTTCTTTTCGAATCAATATTACATCCCTATCCAAAAATCGAACTAAATTTCCATTGCTATCAGGAAGTTCCACCGATAAATTTCGGTTCTTAGCTGCAACTTCGTAGTTCAACCCCATTTCCTCTAACTCTTTCAATAATAATTCTATAAAGTCGTAGGTAACAATTCCGAAAGTAGGGATAATAAGTTGCCATAGCTCAGCTTCTTGCAAACCGATAAGATCAGGTTTTTCCAAAGCGATAGCTCTAGCAATTGCCTTCGCACGAACAGGAAAATTGGTCGCAAGAAATTGTCGAAACACTTCTGTTACCCGCTGGGGAATTTGTGCTGGCGTTGCGGTTAAAATCGGTGTCAGATCCGCACCTAAATAAAGATTCCATGTTAGGAACGAAACATCAAGTTTGCTTCTTGAATTCATTTACACTTCACTCCCATCAATTTCATCTACTAGTAGTAGATGAAATTGATGGAGAATTGAAACGGCAGTTATACTACTGTTTTTGTTATAATCAGAACTTCTTTTTGATACAGCAAAAAAAGATTTGACCTTTGAATGATTATTTTAGTTGAAAAAGAAAAATCAACAGCATTGTTTAACAGAGTATATTTAAAAGAAGTAACAATCAAAAAAAGTTCGTAAAAGTGTATCTTTACGAACTTTTTTTGATTGTTACTTCTTCTAAGATACATTATGTGAACAAAAGATCTCTTTTAGGTTTACTTCATCCAAAAAGTTTTTAATCATTTTCCTTTAAACGTTTTTTGATAGCGTTTTTAATTCTAAAGATTTTTTACCCTTATCCTCTGTTTTTTTTTCAATAGTTTTATCAGCCTTAAATAAATTACTTTTAAAGAACCCAAAAGTTAACGTAACGGTGATGATAAATGTAATGGCCATCCCAATGAAATAGACGCTCCAATGTTCCGGATAAACTGAAAGGAAAGATAGAACTCCTCCCACTCCGACAGAAGTAGCTTTCACACCTTGTGCTGCTAGATACGCACTTCCGAATGCACTTCCTACCATAACGGCAATGAAAGGATACCTGAATCGAAGATTGATCCCGTAAATCGCTGGTTCAGTAACCCCAAGCCATGCGGATAACGTTGCAGTAAGTGACACACCTTTTAATTTTTGATTTTGCTTCAGAATAAAGAACATGGTCAACGCAGCAGCGCCTTGAGCTAGTGTAACCGTTTCCCCTATCGGCCATAAAGTAACATAGCCAAGTGTACCGGCCATTTGCAAATTCACTCCTAAGAAGATGTGGTGCATTCCAGTAATGACAAGAGGACCGGAAATAAATCCATACACACCTCCGGCAAACGCAGGGGATACTTCAAACAGATAAAGAATACCATCCGTAATCCAGTTTGAACCTGTCATCGTAATCGGCCCGATGACTCCGAATGTTAAGAGGCCAGCGAAGACTAATGAAATCGGTGCCACAAATAACATTTGTAAATTATCTGGAATGAAGCTTTTCAAACGTTTCTCAGACCATGTTAAAACCCATGTCGCAAAAATAACAGGAAGAACCTGTCCTTGATAACCGATTTTGGCAATGTCCCATCCAAATAGACTCCAGTATTCCACTTCACTTGGATTTTCTGCATACGCATAAGCAGACATTAATGAAGGATGCACTAATAATAGACCTAACACGATTCCTAATAATGGATTCCCACCAAATTTCTTAGCAGTAGACCACGCGATGAGTACAGGAAGGAATGTAAATGCCGTATTGGCAATGACATTGATAAATTCTGCAAATCCTGTCCAGCCCGTATACACATCCAACAAGGATTTTTTGTCATAGAAAATACCAGAGTTTGCCAGAAGGTTATTTAATCCTAATAAAAGACCTGCAGCAACGATTGCCGGTAGGATCGGAATGAAGATGTCTGCCAAGACCCGGACACCTTTTTGAATGATGTTCCCTTTTTCACTAGTAATCTTCTTCATTTCATCTTTACTTACTTCTTCTGTACCGGTCTGATTTACAAACTCATTGTACACTTTCTCTACAAGCCCTGGACCAATAATGACTTGAAACTGGCCATTCACTGAGAAAGTCCCCTTCACCAGTTCATTTTCCTCTAACGCCTCTTTATTGATCAGGCTTTCATTTACTAATACCAGGCGTAGCCTTGTCACGCAGTGGGATGCATTAATGACGTTTTTTGACCCGCCGATATTATTTATGATGCTGGATACATGATCTTTAAAATCCATTTGATAACCTCCTCTACTTAAGCGTTTACATGAATTTTTAACTTGTTTAAACAAGTTTATTTTAGTACAGTATAAATTGTCAAGAAAAATTGTAAAAAGGAGTGCTCACTTTGGATATACGAATTACACCTATGAGTCATTATGGTTCTTACATGGCTCTCACTTACCAAGAAAGCCAGACCCCAGAGAAAAATGGGCTCTATATTAATTCAGTAAGAGGCAAATCAAAACAGCATCAAAATGCTCTTAAAATCATCCCAACAATAAATGGAACTCCAGTTGAGTACACCTATGAAGCCGATGAATTTAAGATTGTCCTGACATTTAATGGTGGGGAAATCTTTGTATGCTTTGAAGATGCTGAAAGAATCTTTGTACAAGGCCGAGGGAAAAAAGTAGGTCTAACACTTGATTCCCAGCCAATCTTCAATTTCGAATATAACTATCTTTTGGGAAAAACCGGTGAAGACTACTGCATTGTCAATAGCTATAAGAATCTGACCAAATACATGATCTTTGCACCTCAAGGATCAGTCATGCTTCAACAAAACGTATTCATGGATACGACAGGCAGCACAAACAAAGCAGATAACCTGTCGATTATCCAAATCACCTCAACGGATGAGTCAGATAAATTTTTATGTGTCATTGAAGACATTCCTACAAGTGGGGCAATTCCCGTAAAAAGGGAGTATAAATTTGAAGAAGCATTGGATAAGAGCACGAATCATTTTCTAGAATTCTTATCTAAACAGCCTGCTGTTCCCGAAAGGTATCAAAAAACCCTAAGGGAAGCTGCTTATCTGAATTGGACATGTATTGTGAATGAACAAGGGCTGTTGAAGAGAAAAGCCTTGTATATGTCGAATACAAATTTCCCAGGTGTTTGGAGTTGGGATAATGCCTTCAACGCATTAGCACTTGCTGGTGTTGATAATGAGCTTGCATGGGATCAAATTCAGTTATTATTCGATTATCAGGACGTAAACGGACAAATTCCAGGTTCCATCAGCGATTCGACCATCCGTTGGAATTTCTCCAAGCCTCCCGTACAAGGGTTATTCGTGTTGAAAATGATGGAAAAAATGACATTGACTACTGAACAATTAAAGAGAATATATACTCAAATCAAGAGACATGTAGAATTTTATCTTCAGTACAAAGATTTCAATGGCGACGGGATTTGCGAGTACCATCACGGGAATGATTCCGGACAGGATAACAGCACGGTGTTCAGAGATGCAAACATCATCGACTCACCAGACTTAACAGCATTCTTGATTAAGTCAATGGATATGCTGGCTGTTGTGGCAGAAAAACTTGATAAAGTAGAAGATAAGAAATATTGGGAAGAACAATCCACAAAATACATGCAGAAATTTTGCGACTATTTCCTTATTGAGGACCTTCCATTTGCTCGCTTTACAAGAGACGGTAAAGTAATTGATTGCCAAGGAATCCTGCCTTTAATGTCAATTATCTTGGGAAACAAACTTCCTGAAGCTGCTAAAAAGAACATCCTCAATCTTCTAAAGAGCGAAAGGTATTTAACAAAGTGGGGAATTGCGTCGGAAGCCATCGACAGTCCTTATTATGAGGAGGACGCTTACTGGAGAGGACCAATCTGGGCTCCTACCACTCTCTTGTTTATAGAAGCATTTGAAGAATGCGGCGAACAACAATTAGCAAATGAAGTAACCGAGAAGTTCCTAGAGCTTTGTAAATATGGAGGGTTTGCGGAAAACTTTCATGCTGAAACGGGGGAAGGATTGCGAGACCTTGCCCATACGTGGACGTCCAGCGTGTTTATCCATTTAGCATCAAAACTGGAAAATTAATTAAAAAAGTGTATGAGAACTTCATCTCATACACTTTTCTTATTTTCGCTGTGTTTGATCGAAGAACACAAAGTTACCCGGAGTATGCCTTGATTGAGTATGTTCAAACATCACTCCATCCGCATTAAAAACATGACTGGTCACAACGACAACACTATTAAACCCATCTAATTTTAAATATTTCTCATCCATCTCAGTAGTTCTTTCTACCACCATTTTCCGCTTTGCAGTGACCGCCCGTTGGTTCAGCTCTCTATCTAAGTATTCATAAATGGAATCCTCTGCTACCTCAATCGTTAATCCTTTAGCAATATCTTTCCTAAAATAATTATAATCCATAATTACGGGATTGCCTTCTAAATAACGGACACGCTTCAGGTGATACACTTCAACACCGATTGGAAACCTGGTATGCTCATGAATGCCTTCATCTACAACCAATTCCTCAAAGACGGTGACGTCTGTCCGATGTTTCTTATTGTTTCGAATAGCAAACTCCTTAAACGTTTCCGTCTCACCAAACATATATTCATTTCCCTTAAAATCTTGATAAATCACGCGGGCACCTTTCCCATGCTTGGTTTGTACATACCCTTCGTTTACAAGATTTCCGATTGCTCTTCGTAATGTGTTTCTTGAGCAGTCATACTCTATGATTAATGTATTCTCTGAAGGAAGGAGTTGTTGATACTGATAATCATTCTGTTCAATTTTCTTTTTTAAATCTTCATATATTTCTACGTACTTTGTTCTTGGCATGACAGCCTCCTATGCCCTATCTGTATGTAGTAAGTTTGGAGTACACATAATATCTCCCCACTTTCCTTTTTTAAGTATATCATTAAAACTTTATACATTACTTTTCTTAAGTTAATGATGCCTGTTTATTCAATAAACCTTATTCAATTAATTGGCCCTGATCTACAGTTTCAGCTCAAAAAAGTTGAAAGCTCCATTGGGATGGGAGCATATCAACTTTCTTGGCGAGTATCGTTTTGACCCAAAAGGAGTTACTACCTTAGAGTCATTACGACCGTTAAACCAATGATAGCTATCAGCCGGTTACACTTTATCGTGGTGAAAACCGGCTATTTTTGTATCCGAATTCCCTTAACGTAGTAAATCCGCGTTTTGCTGGTGGTACCCCTTCAATACCTGCCCCGTTAGTTCCATAAGAAACTCCCATGGCGGCGCTCCTCGCCGCCACCATCTACTACGAAAATCTACACTCAAAAATAGAGTCTAACCCATTAACCCCTTGACGATAATGGATGATAACAATACAACCAGGCTGAACCTTTTTTGGTGGATCTTAAGGAGATACCCTGTATAAGAAACTGGTTGTGACAGTATGGAAGAACCATTTAGTGTACTGCTAGTACGTATACAAAAATTTTTGTAACAAATCTCCTGTCATATGTATTGTTAATCTTTTTTTGAGGTGATTCTCCTATGGAAGCAATGATTGAACGGTGTGCTGGCCTAGATGTACACCAAGAAACAGTAGTAGCCTGTGTATTATTTGGTCCATTAGATAAAAAGCCAAAAATCTCTATTGAAACGTTTTCGACTACAACAACAGGACTCTTGGCTTTAAGTGATTGGTTAACTACCCTTCAGGTATCCGATGTTTTGATGGAAAGTACCGGAGTCTACTGGAAACCAATATGGAATATACTCGAAGGATCTTTTCACCTTGTTCTGGCCAATGCCAGGCATGTCAAAAATGTTCCAGGGCGTAAAACTGATGTAAAAGATGCCGAATGGCTTGCCAAGCTTCTAAGATGCGGACTTATTGAAAGCAATTTTGTCCCACCAGAGGATATTCGTGATTTACGAGATCTTACTCGTTATCGAAAAAAATTGATTCATCATCGCACATCAGAGCAGAATCGCATTCACAAAATTCTTCAAGATGCTAATATCAAGCTAACATCCGTTCTATCAGACATTTTTGGTGTATCGGGACGCCGTATCCTTGAAGCCATTCTAAACGGTGAAAAAATAGAGACCGATGGTCTTCGAAAAATGGTGGATTGGCGAACAAAAGCAAGTATTACTGACATTGCCCATGCAATTAATGGTCGTATTCGCCGTCATCATCGTGATATGTTGCGTTACCATTGGGAGCATATGGGTTATTTAGAAAAAGCCATAGAAGAATTGGAAAAACAAATTGATCAACTCCTGTCCCCATATCATAAGGAAGTAGAATTATTGGATGGTATACCTGGTGTGAACAAAGCTGCTGCAGCCACTTTTATTGCAGAGATGGGCATTGATATGTCCGTATTTAAGTCGGCTAAACATCTTGCCTCTTGGGCTGGTGTAAGTCCCGGAAATTACGAAAGTGCTGGTAAAAAAAAAACGAGTAAAACCACACAAGGTAACAAAGCTTTGAAAACGATGGCCGTAGAGTGTGTATTAGCGACTTCAAGGCAAAATAATCGAATTGCTTCACATCGAAAAAGAATTACCAAACGACAGGGAAAAATGAAGGGACGAATCGCTTCTGCCCATTTACTAGTAACGATTGCTTACAACATCTTAAAAACAGGAGAACCTTATCATGAACTAGGCTCAAATTACCTTGAAGAAAAACAAAACAACAAAGAATTAAAAATGATCGAATACCTAAAAAAGAAAGGCTATACAATCGCTCCATCTGAACAACAAACTGCATAACCAGTTAAAATAACGCAATAGTACATTTACCCCCATCAAAAAAATAATGAGAATATGGAGGGTTTATTTTAGCATGGCTTTTTTACTAATGTATTTTCATACAAAAAAGCTGCCTTAAAGACAGCTCCGATCTTCAGCTAACGCACCCGTTAGTTGAACAAGATTTTTTTATTTGTGTTCTTTAATTGGCATAAAATTAAAAGGGGTTAATTCTTCAGATTCAATTACAATTGCAGTTAGTCCAGTGGCAGTTGCTGTTTCGTGTCCTTCACCTTTTTCCCAAAAGACCACATCGTTAGCTTTTATATTTACTTTTAATTCATCATCACCACGAACCCATCCTTCCCCATCTACAACAATGAGTAATTGTGGGATAACAGCTTGATGGAAACCTACAATTCCGTTAGCTTCTAAATGCATACAACCAATTTGTGTAGGTTTTTCTGTTTTTACAATTCGAGACATAATGAAATTTGAATTAAAATGAGAAACGTTTTTCCCTACTTCTTTGTCAAATCTAAAAAATCCCAAAAAGATTCCCCCTCTTTTTACATTCACTTTTTAAATACTACGTACTTAATCAATAGTCCTGTTTAAAATTTATTCTTTCACTAACCTCCCTCAATAAACTAAACACAATCTCACGATTGCTCTAGAATTCTTAGGATTTCATAGTCATATCATTAACCCACTTTAGGATATCCACATGTCTCATGGAGGTCAACCCTTCCATGTCTCACAGAGTCGATGCTCCTACATTCCTTCGTTCAACCTTTCCATGAGGTGGATGTCGGTCATGCTGCCCCACAGGATCTAAGTCCTCACGTTAGTTGCTTTGCCGACTAATCCGTGCTTCACTTTTAAATGAGTGTTAATTAAATGACCGTGTACCCTTAAAATTCAATGAACTATGCGACTGTTTGATGGACTACAAATGTTGCCATATGAGGGATATCCTTTAACATCTTGTCTTCTTGAAACGTAAATTGTTTTTTACCGATTGAAAACAGAATTCGAATAAGCTTGTTACACAAGGCTATCAGAGATTGCATTTTCTTTAAGGGATTGTGAGAACGTGTTGTGTAATATATATGAAGAGCTTTAAAAGCCTTGTTCTTTGCCACCAGTATCATGGCTGCCCGGAATAAGAGAGCCCTTAATTTCTTTCGTCCCCGTTTGGTAATCTTGGTCTGACCTTTGTGCTTTCCGGATGTGTTTTCTTTTAAACTTAAACCTGCTAATTTTACGATTTGGCGAGGATGTTGATAGTCTCTGAGGTCGCCGACCTCTGCGAAAAACCCTGCTACTGTATCTCGACCGATTCCTGACACCTCTAACATCTGTGTGACACCTGGGATATGGTCTAATAACTGATCTAATTGATGATCTAATTCTTCGAATTTCATTTGAATAAAATCATACTTCTCTAGTAAAGCTCTCAACTCTAATTTCGCCATAGCTGCCCCTTGACGAATACCAATCGAACGATTGGCTGCTTCTTTGAGTGCTCGTATCTTCTTTAAGCCTATACTGCGTTTTACCACTTGTCTTAAGGAAAGTAAGAGCTCCTCTTCCGTATAATTTACAAGTTCATGTGGCAAGGCTTCTAGCTTTAGAAAATGAATAGCTGCCTTGCCTTCCCAACTTTTGAACACTGTCAAAAATTCGGGAAAGTAACGATCAAGCCAGTTATGAACTTGTCCCTGAACGACCTGTAAGTCAACGTTGAGAAGATCGCGAAGTTTTTTGGCCACTCGGAGTTCTGCATAAATTCCTTGGGGAATTGTCGGTTCGGCGTATCTTCCGTCTTTGACTAATTGTGCGATGACTTTTGCATCTTTCACGTCATTCTTTGTAGGTGAATTATCGTCTAATTCTTTACTTCGTTTAACATGTAGTGGATTGACAGATACAAACTTAATATTATTCTCTTTTAGAAAATGAGCTAGATTTAACCAGTAGTGACCGGTTGGCTCCATGCCTATAATCACTTGATTTAACTTACACTCTTTAACAAGTTGGGTAATCCAATCTAGAAACGAATGAAATCCTGCATTCGTATTTTCAAAGAAACACGTTTTACCCAGTTCCAATCCTCTAAAATCCTGTGCTCTCGCGACATGATTGTGCTTGGCTATATCTACTCCGACAATTAAGGTTTCAGAAGTAATTTGAGTGATTTTATGATTTTGGTTATAACTCATTGTGAGACCTCCAAATAGATGTTTTGTCCTTTTTTAGCTGGCCAGCTTAGGACACATTCATCTTATCAAGAGGTCTTTTTTCGTTCAAACCTCATTTTCAGTTATTACAGGAATGCTGCCCCTTTAGTTTAATAAAAAAAGCCGGCTGGGATAGCAGCCGGCTCTTTTACTCTTGCACCCTTTAATTGAAGTATATTATTTCACAAACTTTATTGTAGTAAAAAACGATCGTCACCCGAAGAGTCGTCCTCATTCTCTATAATGTTAATCTATTTGTTGTTAGAGTATGCCTGAGCAATCACTTTTGCAGCCTTAGCGATGAGTTCATCATTAAAGCTTGCTTTCTCTTCATTGCGACTTGACATGATCGCTATAATAATCGGTTCTCGATTTGGTGGCCACACAATCGCTATATCATTTCGAGTTCCATAGCCACCGGCTCCGCTCTTATCTCCAACCTCCCAACTTTCTGGTACACCAGCTCGAATGAGGGAATCACCTGTAGTATTCCCTTTTAGCCAATTTGTGAAAATTTCTTGCTTATCGGTAGGAAGGTACTCACTGATTCCAAACACCTCAAGGGTAGTTGCAAGTGCTTTAGGGGTACTGGTATCCCGTGATTCCCCTGGAATAGCTTCGTTCAAATCGGGTTCAATACGGTCAGCCATTGTGATAGTATCGCCACTTTCTCGTAACGCCTTTTCAAATCCATCTGGTCCGCCTAATTCTTCGAACAGAAGATTACCTGCTGTATTATCACTATACTGCATCGCTGCTTCAGCTATTTTTCCGAGACTCATCCCTTTGTTCACAAAGTCTTCTGTAATCGGAGAATAGGTAACAATATCTTCATTGGTGAATGTCCTTATTTCCTCAAGCATTGATATCGGATTTTGCTTTAACAAAACAGCTGCGGCTAGGGCTTTGAATGTAGATGTGTACGCAAAACGTTCGTTCTCACGAAATTCCACGGTTTCTTTTGTTCCTGTATCAATGGCATAGACCCCAAGCCTCGCATCATATTCCTTCTCAAGTTGTTCAAACTTATCAATTGTGGTTTCTTTTGCCGTTATATTTTCTGACGTTTGATTAGTTCCCCCCGTATGCTCTGTTTCTGATTGTTGTACAACCTGTTTTTTCTCATCTGAGCAGCCTGCAACCATAAGCACCAAGCCTATTGGTGCTAGTATTTGATAAAACCATCTTTTGTTCATGATGTAAACCTCCTAATTATTTGATTAGACTCTTATGTACGAATTGAAAAAACAACCTCATGCAAGGAGTTTTTACAGATTACATTTGTAGTCTGATTACATCTGTAGTATAGTATTACATATGTAATCAAATAAAGTCAATTCTTTATTTTTTACCATCAAGCTACTATAAATATGCTATATACCTGTTTTTTAAAATTTAAAAATCAAGAGAGGTGGTATTGAAGGACATGTTTTTAACACATTTTATAATAGGTCTATTGGTGTCTTCATTTTCCGTTACTGTTATTCTACTTATACGAAAATGGTTTGGAAGACAATTAACCGCAAAATGGTACTATCATTTGTGGATGTTTCTTTTTATGGCTTTAGCACTTCCATTCATACCTACTGATTTATATAATTTTAGTTCTCTCTTTAGCGGTGGGGATGCATATCAGACTAATGCACCTAGCTCTACTAAGGAAATAAATGGTACTGATATGATGCAGGGCCTACACCTGATACAAGACTTTTCTTTATCGGTCAATCGGCCGGACCTGTCCTTACTTAATATGGGAGTAATGGGTTTATGGATGTCAGGGATGCTTTTATTTACCTTTACTATGGTTCGTGGATGGCTCACACTTAGAAGGATAAAGAATTATTCTTCTGCGTTTTCCAATCAAGAAGTTCTCGTGCTTTTCGAAGAATGCAAGAAAAGACTACAGATTAAAAAATCAATAAAGATTGTTATTTCGAAAAGAGTCCAATCTCCAATGATATTCGGACTTTTTCAAACATATATCGTCTTACCATCTCAACATGAAAACTGGCTTAGCTTGAAAAATTACGAGTATATCTTTCTTCATGAACTGAGTCACTATAAAAACAAGGATTTGGTGACAAATTACGCGATATTGTTCTATCAAATCATTTATTGGTTTAATCCCCTTGTCTGGCTTGCTTTTAGAAAAATGAGATTGGATCGGGAAATCGCATGTGATACATCTGTTTTACAGTTACTAGATGATAATTCATTTAGTGAATATGGAAATACAATCATTAATTTTTTGGATCTTTCAAAACGGTCAAGTAAGCTACTGTTAGTGACACAATTAAACGGTTCTAAGCTTCAAGTCAAAAAACGAATTGAACAAATTTCTGCCTATAAGCATTCCGCAAAAAAATCAATAAGAAAAAGCGTCTTTATTTATGTGTTGGCCAGTATCATTTTGACAATCCAATTACCTTTCGTTTCCGCATTAGCGACGGAAAACGACCGATACTATTTTAATAATGACGGAGCAGTTTATGAGGATTTAAATCAATTCTTTAAAGGGTATGAAGGAAGCTTTGTTTTATATGATCATAACGCACAGCAATATCGCATTTATAATGAAGAGAAAAGTACGTTGCGGGTATCACCTGATTCCACATACAAAATCTATAGTGCCTTATTTGCACTAGAATCAAATGTGATATCACCCGAAGAATCCACCCTTTCATGGGATGGGACGGAGCAACCCTATGACGCTTGGAAAATGGATCAGGATGTCTCATCTGCTTTGCAAAAATCTGTAAACTGGTATTTCCAAGAATTAGATCGTAGAACAGGATTTGAAACAATACAATCCAATCTACAAGAGATAAACTATGGAAATTCCGATATATCTGGGGAATTTGGCGAATTCTGGAACGAATCCTCATTAAAAATTTCTCCAATCGAGCAAGTCCAACTGCTGCAAGCCTTTTATAACAATCAATTGGGATATAAGGAAACGCATATCCAAACTGTGAAGGAAGCACTACTCTTAGAAAAGAATGAAGAAGCTCGCCTATCAGGAAAAACAGGTACAGGAGCAGTGAATGGAAAAAGCATCAATGGTTGGTTTATCGGGTATGTAGAGACGAAGAACAATACTTATTTCTTTGCTACCAATATACAAAATGAAGATGATTCATCTGGAAGCAAGGCGGGAGAAATTACTTTATCAATTTTAAAAGATTTAGGAATCTATAAAGAAAATGGAGGGGAGAAATATGGAAAAAAACATTCCTAGTATATCAGAATCAGAATGGGAAATCATGAATGTGCTTTGGGATAAAGCCCCTCAAACAGCGAATGACATCATATTTTCCTTACAGGAGAGTACCGATTGGAAGCCGAAAACCATACGCACTCTTCTCGATCGATTGGTTCAAAAAGATGTAGTAGGTGTCAATAAAAATCTAAGAGTTTACACCTTTTACCCGCTCTATACACAGGAAGAGTGCCAGCGTGCCGAGACCGAATCATTTATCAACCGTATCTATGGGGGTACCCTGAAATCCATGCTTGTCCAATTCATTCAGGAAGATACCCTAACTGATGATGATATAAATGAACTACGCTTTATTTTAAATAAGAAACCTAAAAAGTAATATTTAAAAAGTCGATTTGGAATGTTTCCAAATCGTTTTTTTTCGGTCGAAATCGAAATAGCGGAGACATTTTTGTCATGTAATTATCGCTTTCTTGCTCAGATTAAAAAAGAATTGCTTTCTTCTCTGTAAATACTACGCCCGTTAGTCATAAACTAAAAAACAAGTGTAGATCTATACGCGAAAGGAGCCAATAACTATTAAGGATGTATTTATTCAACTAACTGCCCCTTTAGTTCATTAAGCAAAAAGTCACCAAATAGCTACCTCGGATCTCAACTAACGCACCTATTCAGTTAAGAATTTTCTATTTCGAATTTATGTAATAAACCAGATTATCAGTCCATTCACCAAATTAATATCTGTCCTTGTCCATATTGTGGAACACCTTCAGAACGATACTGAACGCAAAAAAGCGTATTATATACGCTTTCTTTGGCTTTGGTTCCCCTTATTTTAGGCTTTGCAGCAATTGCATATAGAAATTTTATAGTCTTTTTCAATTATATTAGTAAGTTTTTTAATTCCTTGCTATATTTTGATATCTTTCTTCATCCTTTTTTCATCACACCATTGTATACACTTCGAAATTTTAAGTAAATCAATGTTAAACTGGTTGTATTTCCCGAATTTTTTGTCAATATTAGATGCTTAATTACCAGATCAGGGTTCATTTAAAACAAATCCTATCCGGTGTATTTACGGCGACAATATGCTCGATTTAGGTATTATTCTTCCAAGTTCCTTGACTCCAAATACCGCTCCAACTTCCTTTTAACCCGTTGAAGTGCATTATCGACCGTCTTTATTTGAACATTAAGTTTCTTTGATATTTCATAATAAGTTTGTCCTTCCAGGTATAAGTCCACAACACTACTTTCCAACTCACTAAGGACTTCCGCTAAATTTAGTTCAATATCAGAAATTTCTTCTGATTTTATTAGGATTGTGACAGGGTCGATTTGTCTCTGTTCAGGGATTATTTCAATTAGGGATTGTTCCGACTCTCCTTGATAGATAGGCCTATACAATGAAACATAATCATTTAACGGAGAATGCTTTTGGCGAATAGCGGCTTTAACAGCCGTTATGATTTGTCTGGTAATGCACAGCTCCGCAAATGACCTAAAAGACGATTTTTTGCAGTCCTTATAGTCGCGAATGGCCTTAAATAGTCCAATCATACCCTCTTGAAAGACGTCTTCCTTATCTCCACCCGTTAAAAAATAATTCATAGCTTTGGATTGGACAACACATCTGTATTTTTTGATTAAATAGTTCAGTGCATCTTCATCACCATTTTGTATTTTTCCAACCAACATTACATCTTCCATATGAGTATAGTTTTCCACTCGGTTCTTCTCGATGATTACACTCATTTAATTTCCCCCACTCACTAAGTTGAGCACCGACATAAAAGTTGCATTATCACTTCAATGTATTAAAGACCATACAATATAATAATATCTCAGAAATGACGATAAAGATATTCGCAAATATCGACATTTTCCTACAAAAAAACCTATAGTTATTCCTATTAAAAAGTACTGCTCTAAAACTAATTCCACGTAACGTATAATCAATTGATGCATTTACACCTATAAAAGGATGATCAGAGGTAAGAAAAGGAGATAATGAACAATTAGAGTATAATAGTAGGGAGTTTAGCAGTTATTGCAATTAGATTTACATTGGGAAAAAGGCATTTTTCTTAGCAGAATTTTTTTAGATTCATAAGAAAGCTTGATGCGATCAAAAAAAAATCCAGATCTATGATGATCTGGATTTGTTAATTCCGATTGGTTTTTTTTCGATTACGCTTTATAATGGCTATCCATTCCTTTACCTTACTTATGTTGAATAATTAATGCTTACTTTTGGAAGATTCATCTTAATTTATTTTCATTATTTTTATCTGGAAACAATAGAGAGAAAACAATTCCAAAGATTGTTTTTTTAGAGGTGTACCTATCCAGATTATTCTACTAATTAATCCAGACACTATTGTAGCCACAACACCTAATTGAAGATCGCTCGCGATGCAAGGCAATTTATTAACATCTTACATTTTTGCGTTTGAATCCAAGCTGCCCTTTATCTACTGCCTTTTGAATACTTTCGGAAGCTAGTAGGAAACTGCTTTTTTTCTTGTCCCGTTTGAACTCTACTGGGCCTACTGCCTTTGCGGTCTCGACCGCCTTATCATGTAGCGGCAAATATGAAATCCCCACTGTGTATATAAAATTATTCATAGCGTATTTAGTTCGTTCTGGAGAATCGTGAATCATATTTTCCACATTTTCAAGCATATTAACAATCTTGCTTTCGGAAAATTCACTGTCCGGGCGATTGCCCAATAGCCAGCAGTAGCAACTCCATCCCGCTGACATTCTCAGCTCTTCACCGCTTGCGATCCATTTATCGGAAACGTCTTGTGCAATATTTGTTTCAGCTAAAGTTACTGCAACCACATAATCGGACAGCATATAAAAATACGCCGCATCCATCCAACGCTCAAAATCCGCCTCTTCCATTGCTTTTGGGTCTGCAATTATGCCTGCAAAGTACATTGCGTCGTAGTTTCCTGTGGCGTAAAGCTGATCAGCCAAAAGTTGATTGTTTTTTATTTTCTTGGCGATTGGCTTCATAGCGCCTGTAGCCACGCCAAAAAGCGGCTCGTGCGCACCATTGGATTCGTAAATTTTCTTGGTTCGTTCCTTGCCGAGAGCTTCAAGCTCCTGCATAATAATTTGTAAATTCATCGTTTAACACTTCCTTATTTTGGAGGTTTTCCCTCTTAAGATTTAAGCCCATCAAATCCATCCCCATTATCCTATAACAAATCTTTACATTTTATAGCTCGAAGGTCAAACGCAAATAGGATAGTTATTTAATTATCGACGATAATTTTTGCTCGACCCATTTACTGATACTAATCCCTTCTTGTTCAGCTAAATCAGAAATCGTTTCTAACAAATTATTAGGTAATTCAAAACTAGTTTTTCTATTTGGACTACGTAATATCAAAGTATCATCTTCATGGTGCATTTCTCCATTGGTTAAATACGGTAAGATATCAGCAATACTAATCATCTCTGGCATTAACGGTCTTTCCCCTGCCCGAATGAAGAGTAAAACTGAACTATCTTGCTCTCTCATTCTTACGTTTTCAACACCCCAGTTTTTATATAAATAGTCAATGAAGGGATAAAATACAACTTCGTTTTTTGGTACCTGAAGCTCAACATAGCCTTTATAATCCAAAGTAGGTTGGTGGATCGAGTATGATGGCTTTAATGCATAATTTTTAACTCCTTCTTCATACGTCAACCACTTTTGGATATTGGGTAGGTAGAAACCAAATACATTATCTTCATTACGAACCACACGTGCCTCTGGTATTTTAGTTGAATGAAATTTTTGATACAAAACAATGTCATTTTTTGAATCATAATATTCATATTTTTTTGGTCGCTGTGTTTCAGATGGTTTGAGTGATTTCTCTGCTTCATGATAGGCTGTTTCCGAAATTACATAAGTGATTCTTTCATCACCATAAGGGACGGCCTTAGCTTTTATCGAACCATCCTGTATATACTTATAAACACTTTGTACAGATAATCCCAATTTCTTTGCAACATCATTTGGACTCATACCTGTAGGTAAAGATTGCTTTTCATACACTAATCGATCCACTTCCGCTTTTCCATAACGTGCCTCTTTATGTAATCGATGTGGATCCAGAATTTTAATGATTTTCTTCTGTTTCCCATAATGATAGACAGTTGCCTTGGATACTCCTAATAAATCAGCTACTTCTTTTTGTGTATACCATTCCACTTTATCCCCCTCCCATCCTTCTTGATTAACCGTTAATTTTATTGGAAAATCTCGTTGGTTCCCATTCGTCAATTCCTCATGATACAAGACTGCTACCGCCTGGCCAAATTTTACACGATATTGGAGACGTGGGTGTTCGATTACTTCCAAAATCACTCCTTCTTTTTTTTCAAATTGTTTATAGTAGTAAAAACTCTCTGCGTCTTCTTCTTCCGTACATGTTTGAAGAACATAAACAGATTCCCCAATTTCATAGGATGTAGTTTGTGTGTGTTTTTCATGGTTTAGTTTATTCATTATTTGTCTAGTTACCTTTCATATCTTATCTTTAATTGTTATATGTCTATCTCATGATTAACTATTTATTTCATATATCTATCATAATATATAATATTGATTTAAATAAGTATAATTTTAGATTCATCTTATATTTACCCTTATAAATTTATTATTTAAACCCTACATTATTATTATAATTTTCGAATCTAGTTATATAATTAATTAAGGATTACCTAAATAAATATAGAATTTATTTAGGTTATACATAATTATTTAACTCTAGTAATTTGTTATAATGTAAGTAATGTTAATGAAAAGGTAAGTACTACATATATAGTTTATCTTATTAATAGGTGCATTATAAAAGTGAGGTTACAGGGATGCATGAACTGGTAGAGAAAACGAAAGAGCTTCAGAATAGTGCTTGGAAAAAAAGTTTGTCAGAAATTTCTATCCACACTTTACAAGAACGATTAGATACGACAGAAATAAATGGAGAACATCCTTTTTCGGATTTTAGCGATATAGAGATGCTACAGTGGTTTCTACAACGACGAGAGCATTTAAAACGGCAACACGAAAAATCCACCCGCACCGTCCAAGCCTATGAGCGGGACCTCATTCAATTTATTGAACAATTGCTCACTTATTCGGTAGAAATCAATGTAGACTTTGAAAAAGTTGCGGACGGTTCCCTCTTTAAATCTCTATCTACCCGGCACATTCGAAGATATCAAGAATGGTTATCAGAAAAAAGCCCCTATGTTTTAAAAAAAGGAGCTTATTCTGTTGCCACATTATCCAGAAAGACAACCATCATTAAGAATTTCTTGACATTCCTGTTCGAATCAGGCTATATCACGGAGCCAATTCATGAAGGTTTCTTTAAGATCAATATTCGTAAAGATGATCGGCCGAACCGTGATTTGGGACCGAAGGAAGTCATTCAGCTACTTGATTATTTCAGGGAAATCAACCACCCCATCGTTTTTTCGATCATTCATATCCTTACGATGACAGGCATGCGCAATGAAGAGTTTACAAGACTCCGAGTCAAGGATCTTCAATATGATTCCATTACCAGCACGTATTATTTAGAGGTCCTAGGTAAAGGAAATAAAAGAAGGCAAATACCATTGAAGGAAAAAGGAATGAATAGTATTCGAATGTTCCGTTCAGCTAGAGGAATCGACGATATAGAGACAGCAGGAGGAGACGACCCGCTCTTTACGACCAATACCGGCCGTGCCTACTCTCCCTCTTATTTGTCTCAATACATAACAAAAGCCATTAAAGAGAGTGGAGTGCCTTTTTTGAAGTTTCGTTCTTCTTCCATTGGTCCTCATACCTTTAGGCATGCCTTTGCCATCATTTCTCACTTAAATGGAGTGGATGTCTATCAGATTATGAAGAGTCTGGGCCATGAGCAGCTCTCCACAACAGAAATTTATTTGGAGAAGGTTTTTGAAAAAGAACGCCATGCGATTCATTTGTGGAAATCAGATGTGTTTGGGGAGTATATATAATAGAAGAAAGTCGTCATATTCAGAAGTTTTTGCTGATTTTTGGATTCCAATTGAATGGCACCCCTTTAAAGATCCGTTTCGAAAATGGTTGAAAGATTGAAGATATAAAAAAGGTCGAGATTTAATAAAAGATACTTCCATACCTTGCAAGTAGTTTATTCAAACGTTTATACAGACTTCCAGGTCCAATAATTTAAAAATTATTAGGAAAAGTGGATAACGCCTTATACAACTATCTATGACCAAAGAGATAATGTCTAAAGTTGTTAAATCTAATTTAGTATTACTTAGCTTCTTCTTTTATAAAGAAATAGAAAATCAAAAGGAGGAACAAGTAATTCAGATGACTTGTTCCTCCTTTTTTAGAATAATCACTTATTTTATTCCAATGCCCATCATGAGTTAGTGCTTATCATCAACTTTATATTTTTCCAATGTTATAAAACCAACCTTCAGTAAAGACAAAATTGCTAAAATGCTCCATGAATCGAACATTTTATAAAGCCTTTATGTTCTCTTGGATGATTCTTGAGATAGCTTTAAAATCATACTTATGGTTGACGACATCTACAACAAAATCCTGTTCTTCTTCTATTCCCATTATCCATTGATAATGATTGATCTTCAGAAACATAATAAGGGAAGCGAGTGCTGTTCTCTTGTTTGCGTTGTGGAAAGCATGATTTTTTGAAATGGATTCGAATAATGCTGCAGCCTTTTCATGAATAGATGGGTAAGCATCACTTTCGAAAACAGTTTGTTTGGGTCTGTTCACTGCAGAATCAAGTAGACCGGGATCTTTCACTCCGATTTGTTCTTTAGGAGAATAAACTTTTATTTGAATGGCATTGATAGCAATAATTTGATTAGTGGAAAGATAGATAATATCAAACGTCATATTATCTATCCACCAAACCCTTGAATGCTTCGTCATGTTCTTTAATAACGTCTGATAACATTTCCATAAATTCTGCATCTACACCTTTAGGTAATTTCACATTTTTATTTTTCCTTAAAATGATTTCTTCACCCTTGAACTCAACCTCTAATTCGTCTCCAAAAGCTAAATTTGCAGTTTTCAACATTTCAACTGGAAACGTAATACCCAAGCTATTTCCGACTTTAGTTAATTTCCTAATAGCCATTATTCGTTCCTCCTTCAAATGAAGTTCTAATTGTTATTACTATTATAACATTTGTTTTTATTGTTTATACTACTTTTATCTTAAATCTGTTATTTTTAGCCTGCGATCATTCGATCATCCATTTCTTTACTCCTTTTTTTATTTTTTCGTCTTATTCTATAAAAAACGTTCGTGAAAATGGTTGTAAAACCACGAACGTCCGTAAATCCCTCTCCATCTTTAACAAACGTTAAAATAGGGGATTTTATTTTTTAAAAAACCGTTCGTAAAAGTGTACTTTTATGAACGGTAGCAACAATGCTATACCTCCCATTTCGGAAATTTTATACACTAAGAGAATTCCAACCTAAAAAGTCCATCTCCTCTACGTTAAGGAATCGACTTAATTTCCTTCTTTTTAATGAACTAACGCACCTGTTAGCCATCCATGCAGCACCTTTTTAGAGTAATAGTATCAGTATGTTCATGATTAAGAGATTAATTGTAATTATAATGGATTTTTGCATCAGAACCTAATAAACGGGTTTCTAGTATATAGACATAGAAAAACCCCGAATAAGGGACCTTTTTCGAAGTCTCCATTATTTGGGGTATAGTTCATGAAAGGGTGATTTTTTATTTAGATACAGGTATGACTGCACCTTTATATTTTTCAGTAATGAAGTCTTGTATTTCTTTAGAGTGAAGTACTTCAACTAACGCTTTTACTGTCTCTTTATTTTCATCACCCTTACGTACAGTGATAATGTTTCCATATGGATTATCTTCACCCGATTCAACAGCGATTGGGTCTTTAAGCGGATCTAGCCCTGCATCTAACGCATAGTTAGCATTAATAACAACCGCATCACCTTCGTTGTTATTATAAATTTGAGGTAATAGGCCACCTTCTATATCTGCATTAAAAGTTAAGTTTTTAGGATTTTCTACAATATCATTAATAGTAGCTTCTGTTTTATTGAGGCCTTCTTTTAGCTTAATAACGCCTTCTTTTTCAAAAATAGATAGAATACGACCTTGTTCAGCTACAGCATTACGCATAATAACTGTACCGTTTTTTGGAAGATCTTTTAAGCTATCATACTTTTTAGAGTAAATACCGATTGGCTCAATATGAATAGCACCCGCATTTACAAAGTCATAGTCTGGATTTTCTTTTAACACTGATTTAAGATATGGAACGTGTTGGAAATAATTCGCATCAATCTCTTCATCAGCTAACGCTGTGTTCGGTATAATATAATCTTGGAATGTTTTAATTTCTAAATCAATTCCCTTTTCCTTTAATAATGGCTTTGCCTCTTCTAAAATTTCAGCATGCGGAATGTTTGATGCACCCACAAGGATTTTCTTTTCTTTGTCTGAAGAATCCGATCCGCCGTTAGATGTACCACAAGCTGCTAAACCTAATAATAAAGCTGAGGAAACTGCTAAAGTTGATATCCATTTTTTCATAATTCATTTCTCCCTTATTGTCTATCTATTTTTGATGTAAAAAATATATCACCTATAAATTGTATGATAAAAACAATGAATAAAATTAATACAGTTGCTACCAATGTAACATCATTATTATTGCGCTGAAAACTTTCAAGATATAACAAATTACCTAAACCATCTGCACCAATTACCCCAGCAATAGCTGTATAACCAACTAGAGCAATTGTTGTAACTGTAAGACCTGAAATTAATGGTGGCAGCAGAGCCCTTATTATGTTAGTTTGTCCGAAGTTATTATACAGGGGAAAGGAAAGTTTTTTTTCTCAAAAAAACCTTTCTACACATGAGTAGAAAGGTTGGTTAAACAATCCTTTCTCTCATCTTCCAAAGCACATTGCTTTGCAGGAATTGGCACCATTTCAGTTAATTAACTGACGGTTGCCGGGCTTCACAGGGCACAGTCCCTCCACCTCTCTTGATAAGAGTCAAACATTATATTCAATTAAAAGTAAGATTTTTAAATTCAGGTGAATATAGTACGAGAGTGATTCTATCATGACCAAATGGTAGTGTCAATAAAAAATTGTTTAATTAATTTGAATTGATGGATGATTGCATTAAATGCTTTACTCCGTACCCTTTGCGATTGCTTGTCCCTGCTCCTCAATTAAATCATCGATATGCTCGAATCCAACGTTTAAGCGTATAAGAAAGATCAACTCTAGGGATTGATCAAAAGGTCCTCCTGAACCCCCATATTAGCGTAAATAAAAAGAATCCATTTTGAAAAAAGATGTTCAAAATGGAATCTTTTCTAGTGATTTAGTATACAGTTTTTATAAAATTGATTATTTTTAGTGATCCCTAATCAACTAACGCACCCGTTAGTTCATTAAGAAAAGCGATTCTTATTAAAGAATCGCTCCCTATAATGGAATAAGATCGAGCTTCTATTAGCTGGTTACTTAAAGAAGAAAAGTGCGTTTCCGTTGTTTCAGAAACACCCCCGTTAATTTAAGTACAACACTTCACAATATCGGCCCAATTAATAAAAAATATCATTTTATTATTTCACTCAGGTTTCTCCCCGAATTTTTTGCCGAAATTCTCCATCATATCAAGTATTGGGATAAATTCACGCCCTTTAGTTGTTAATGAATATTCAACACGTGGAGGTACCTCAGGAAAAACCTCTCGTTTAATTAATCCATCTGTTTCTAATTCTCTCAACTGTTTTGTAAGAGAACCTTGTGAAATGTCCCATAAAAAAGCTTTAATTTCGCTATAACGACGTTCTTTTGTTTTTAAAAACCAAAGAATAAGATACTTCCAGCGTCCTGAAAGCATATTTTGGGTATACGCAATACCATAAACGTCTCTTTGCTCCTTAATAAACTCTTTTTCAAATCCATCCTTGCATATTCTAGCCATACTTACATCCCTTTTCTTCTATAAAGTACAAAAAAGTGTACTATATCATTTTTTATTGCCTACTTCAAAAGTAAGAGTAATGAGTTTATTATATCTAATATATTATTTATAACCAAAACACACAATTACCTCTCAATTACCTTAATGCTTGCAAAAAAAGGAATGTAGACGATTTCGCGTTGAGGCAATTGGAAAATTCCATAGCTGATATTGAATCATAATCGAACAAAATTATATTTAGGAGGAACAATAATGAGATTTGGAATTATAGGTGCAGGACCAATAGGGACAATTATTTCTAAAAAATTAGTTAAGAATGGACATGATGTCAAAATTGCAGATGCTCGAGGAATTGAACGTTTAGAAGGAAAAGAGATTGCTGGAACACCTGTGAGTGTAGAAGATGTAATAACAAATATTGATGTTCTTATAATATCTATCCCTTTTCATGTAATGCCAAGCATTCGCAACATTGTAGATAAAGCTGGAGAGGAAGTAATCGCTGTAGACACTTCAAATTATTATCCTTTTAGAGACAATAAAATTGAAGAAATTGAGAACGGGATGGTTGAAAGTGTTTGGGTTTCAAATCAATTAGGTAGACCTATCATTAAAGCTTTCAACAATCAATTAGCTTATACTTTAGAAAATAAAGGAACCCCCGAAGGTACTAGTGGTCGCATTGCCATGGCTATTGCTGGTAATGACCTATCACAAAAACAAATAATCATGGACGTAGTAAACGAGCTAGGCTTCGACGCAGTAGATAGTGGTTCTTTAAGTGATTCGTGGAGACAACAGCCAGGAACTCCTGCATACTGCACAGAACTAACAAAAGAGGAACTAACGGAAGCATTGAAAAAGGCAAATAAAGAAAAAGCCCCATTCCTACGGGATAAGGCAATAGAGAAATTTTCAGCTGGATTTTCACATAAAGATATTGTGAATCTAAACAGAGAAACATATAATTCATAATTTAGGAAACCCATATTGATCATTGCTCTGGTATTTAATTTTAAATTGAATAGAAGACATAGGAAATTTGGAACCAAAAATAGTGATCAAAATAACCTTGATCACTATTTTTGCATATTTTAAATCTTTTACAGTAAACTCTGTTCATCCACCTTGGATGTAACACTTTAAAAATATTTAGACGTTGTTAACAATTTTCATCGCCGTAAAAAAACTGTATTGTTGTTACACTAAACTGACCCCTTAGTTCCATAAGATAAAGCTGTCTTTAAGACAGCTGCGTTCTTCAGCTAACGCACCCGTTAGTTTATTAAGGTCAATCGAGAAATTGCCTCAAAATCTAGAGAGTTGGTAACTTCTTCTTTAGAAGCTGGTAAAATTTACTCAATTAAAGAAAAAGGAGGTAATCACTTGAAACGAAATTGATTTATTACCTTCTTAGCCGTTCATACGGTTTACTACTTTCCTCTTCCGAATGTTTCCTTAGCTACTTCTAATGCTGATGCGGATCGCGGCCATCCAACGTAAAAACTTAAATGAGTAATAGTCTCTATAAGTTCCTCCTCTGTTAGACCGTTTTGTTTCGCAAGTTCTAAATGATATGGAAGCTGATTTAGGTTTTCTCCAGTTACTAGCGCTGTAACAGTAATTAGGCTTCGGTCTCTTAAATTTAAATTATCTCGTCTCCATAAATCTCCGAAAAGTATGTCTTCAGAGTATCTAACAAAATCTGGTGCAAAATGCCCTAATGAATTTCTTACAGTAGGAGTAATGGGTTTGTTCATATCTCTTGCTCCTCTCGATTATTAAGTATGATATTAAAACACTAAATCATTTGAGCAATTCCGTCTCCAAATGACCAGTTTTCAAGATTTGTTTCCGATAGAATTATAAATACATTTTCTTTAACTACATTACAATTATTGTGCAATTTGTTAGCAATACTCTTATACAGTAATTCTTTTTGCTGTTTAGATCTGCCTGGACCGCATGTGATTAAGATGTAAAGCAGTTGGTTTGTTCTTTTACTACTAATAAGATAATTCGGATCAAAATAAAACTCATCCACCTTATGCGACTGGAAAATTTGAAAATAATCCTTTTTGGGTACATGAAATTCTTCAATAAGTGCGGCCATAACATTTCTACTGATTAGCTGTAAATCTTTGTGATTATATTCATTTTCCAAATAACTAATTTGAACGAATGGCATTTTCCCCCTCCTTTTGATAACAAGTTAATTTTACCTCCACTAATGTTATTTGTATAATTGAAATAATCGAATGAAAAGTTCATAAAAACGAATGGAGATTACTGGATATGGATTTAAAAGAAGTTAAGACATTCCAAGCAATTTTAAGGGAAGGGACATTTTCAAAAGCAGCTCAAAAATTAAACTATGCTCAATCAACTATAACGAGCCATATACAAAAACTAGAAAATGAAATTGGATTTAAGTTATTCGAACGAGGATGGGAAGCAAAGTTAACAGAATCCGGAGAAATTTTCGCTAAGGAGATTCATTCTCTGATTAAACATTGGGATTTTGTTTTAGAGCAATCAAAAGCAATAGAAAAAGAAGAAGTTGGCACAATAAATATCGGGGCAATTGAAACAGCAGCAACAGTTTTGCCATCTACTATAAGCCAGTTTCGGGAAATAAAACCTAATGTGACTTGTAATATTACTGTAGGAAATACAGACACTCTAATAAATCTTTTAGATAGTGGTATGATCGACTTTGCAATAGGTGGAAAACCGTACAAAGAAAATGGATATTCATTCATCCATTTATATGAAGAAGAAATATCCGTAATATTTTCCAAAAAATATTATCAAGATCCTATTACCATCCAATCGTTGCATGATATAACTGAATACCCTGTTTTTATTGGTGGGGAAAATTGTTTATACTATACAAAGTTTGAAGAAGAGCTTTCACATTTAGATTCGAAACCCTTTTATTACACAGTTAGTCAGATACTATCCATACCTTTATATATTCATAACTTTCCTTCCATTGGTGTAGTCTTATCATCTTCAAAGCTTTCTGATAATATCGTTAAAGTGCCCTTAGAATTGAAGAATCCTTTCATTCCTATTGGGATAATACAAAAGAAGGATAATAAGTACCTTTCTAATATAAAGAAGTTATTCCTAGACTTAATAAGAGATTCATTTGATAGGGAATAGAATATATATAATGGGCTAACGTGTGAGTTGTTGAGTAAGAAAAATAAAATCGATTCCTTATAAATAGAAGGAATCGGTTTTTGAGGTTAGAATTTGCTTAGCGTACAAAATTTCCGAGATGTTGGCACCCCTGAAAGAAATCGAACCAACATCGTTAGTGAATTAACCGTTATTTTAACTTCAATAATATTGTATCTGCAATAAATCTTGTTATCGTAGGATTCATAAACCTTAATGAACTAAACTGCCCCGTTAGTTGCATAAAGAAAAAGGCTAACACTATTAAAGTCTCGTCTCTTTCGCTTTAGCGTAAATAGTGGAACGTGGAACGCCTGTCATTTTAGCTATCTCATTTACACTTAATCCGTTAGATTCTCTCTCCTGAAACAGCTTCAAAGCCTTTTTAACGTCCTTCTCGTCCTTTCCTTTACGTCCCATATGAGTTCCTTTAGCTTTTGCCCTTTCACGTCCCTCAGTGGTCCTATCTTTGATTAAATCACGTTCAAACTCAGCAATAGCCCCCAGCATAGTAAACATTAGCTTTCCAGATGGTGTACTAAAATCAATCTGTTCTTTGATGAATACTAAAGCTATTCCCCGTTCTTCTAGTTCCTTAGCAATCTTTTGTAAATCAAATGTACTCCTAGCTAGTCTCCTTCCCTTAAAAAGTCTAACGCCTTAATCAGTTCCTCACGATCACTTTTAGCACCACTTTGTTTCTCCATGAATATCTTCTCACAGCCATATTCTTTTAACTTCTCTTCCTGTAAATCTAATGATTGATCAATGGTGCTTACTCGTCCGTATTCATAATCACATCCGATGCGTGAAACAACTACCTTTTGGATTTATCTTTTATAGTTTTTGCTATTGCTAAAAAAATGATGATGTTAATATAGAAGTAGCTATTAGAAAAAATTATAGGAGTGAAGGACAATGAGTGTACATAAAGCCCTTACGTTACATGCTCAAAAACAAAATCAACTTTTTACTGAATTTTCCCTATTAGACCAACAACGTGAAGATTATATTCAAGGAGCTATAGAATTATGTAAGGCTGAAAAGGATTTTACAACAGACCATATTAATCAAATCACTATGCAAATCAATGTTCTTGCAAACCAAAGGCTAATACCTACTCGTAAATTAGTTACCCCAGAAATGGTTCATTCATATGTGGAGTCATTAAAGGGGTCCTACCAACAAAACGCGGAAAACATACGCTAAGAGAAATTCAGGATAAAAAATCCGATTTTTCCTACGCTAAGGAGTAACATCAGGAAAATACGGATTTACAATGGTAAGGAAATCCAAATATAAAAAAGCCTAATTTCTCGCTTTTAACACCGAGAAATTAGGCTTTAATTACTTCATTAAAGCGCCCTTTAACGGAACATGGAAACGATTCGAGTAATGAGGGTCATATGGGAATAGTGATCCCCAGTCTAATCACTCAACAAGCTGATCCTCATTAAAATGCATCCGCTTCAGGACCTTTCCTTCCTTACTTTTATCATAAACATTGTATTCTTTTTGTGGTTCAGCATCTGACCAAATGATCGATGCAATGAGATCATGCTTATGATGTTCCATCCGATCCGTATTCATATAACTTTCATCAGACTGCCA
Source organism: Peribacillus sp. B2I2 (assembly GCF_041261685.1). NCBI lineage: Bacteria > Bacillati > Bacillota > Bacilli > Caryophanales > Bacillaceae > Peribacillus > Peribacillus sp. B2I2. The sequence continues at coordinate 111,897 of NZ_JBGCCB010000002.1, forward strand.
GTCTCTTGGCAAATCGTCACTTTCCCTATAGAAGGACATATAAAAAATCCTGTTTTTTCCTTCTATTACTTTAATTTCACCTTCAACTGGATGATTCTTAATGTATTTTTCAACTAATTCTTTTAAATCTATTAAATCTGTTGGTGGATTCAGAATCATATAATGTTTTCTAAGAGTCACCTCTTCTTCATCCTTTTTACCAACGATCTGTTCTGTATTATCAATTTCGAAAATCTTTGTTTCCCCGCTTGATTCCTCATTCTTTGTACATCCAATTAAGTATAATGGAATGAAGCATATGCCAATAATCAAAACTAGAATTTTTAAATTAACTTTAATTGCTGAATTCCCCCTCGAAAGGTATATCCATTTCCATTAAAGTAACAAAAGGCTTATATTCCCCATCATAATCATCATAATGCTGTAAGACAAACCAGGCACGAAATCCTGCTAAGTTGACATACTCCTTCTCCACATCTGGCTGATCTAACCCAAAATGATCATATAAACGAACATGCATAACACCTTTAAAGTGATTGTTCTCTACTGAAAAGTCTTTTACGGATACGGTATTCCCCCAAGTATCATTTACTGAAATTGTAAGTCCACCTGTTCTATCGCCCCAAGTGCTAAACGTCGGGTAAACAGCATTATCCTGTATATATTGATAAAATTTATCTGTATCCTTTGTACTTTTATCAAACTGAAGTGCTGCCAAATTACCTCCATTTTTCTTTAACTCATCAACTAAAGCATTTTTGAGGAATTCAATATAGGCTTTTGTTGTCTCATGCTCCCTCGCTTTTTTCGTTAAAGTCTGATTGCGATAATCAGTACCATTTCCTTCCTCAAAATGATCAATCATATCTAAAATAACATCTTCCATTTCTCCCGTAGAAAATAAGCTTGTTGACATCCACTCGAACTCATCAAAGAGAATATCTGGCCAATCAGATTCCCATAATTGGAAGTTGAACATCCAGCTAATGTCAGTCATTTCATCTCCAGTATAATCATTTGTTTTCATATCATTCGCTACATCTCCATTTTCATCATAGCCTTCTGGTCTATCTGATTGATAAATTACTAAATTGGATAAATCAGAGTACAACAACGGTCTTTCATCCTCTTTATCAAAAATTCCATCTCCATCACTATCTTTTTGGTCAGGAAAACTGGTTGGAAAGAAACCTTCAAAATGAATAGTAGTTCCAAAAAATTCCGTCGTGAATGTTTTGAATGGACCCATTTCTTGCCCATCGGTTAATCCATCTCCGTCACTATCTTTCTTGTTAGGATCTGAGTAGATGATACCGTATGGTGTTTTCATTCCTTCAGTTTCATAGGTATCGTATAAGCCATCCCCATCTGAATCTTTTGGATCTGTCTCTCCACCACTTGAATCATCGCTACTAGAAACTATATTCTTATCTCTGCTTAAGTAGTCTATTTCCTTACTCCAAAGCTCCAACCATTTTTTCTTATCAACAACCATATATTCACTAAGCTGAGTCGTTTCCACACTTATTGTATTCTTACTTGTATCTAACACAGCGTTAAGGCTTTCAAACATTTCTTCCTCTTCATTATACCAAACGATGGCTAGATCATCTTCCAACGTGTCTCCTAGCTTTGATTCATCATAAGTAAATGTAATGCTTGCTTTCTCAAATTCTGATTGCGTATTGATCCTAATAGGAGAACCAATAATACCGTGTAAATTAGTTGTTTTCATATTGCCTTTGTTTGTGCTAATTCTAGTCGTTTTATTAATATTATCCTTTGCACTAAAACTAACTTCTACACTTGTAATTTCTGATTTACCAGACGGTTTCAATGATTGACGAATAGATTGTTGATGGAGTTCTTGTGAATCCGTGGTCTCGTCATTATCACTGTCTGCAGCATTCGGGTTTGTCTTTAAAGCATGTTCATCTCCATCACTTAATCCATCGCTATCTGTATCATCCTTATTAGGTAATGAATCAAACTGTTGAACTTCAAATCCGTCAGTTAAACCATCTTGGTCTGAATCTTTCTTCATCAAATTTGTTTGATAAGCCTGCTCATCTTTATTTTTCAGGCCGTCTTCATCGCTATCTTCATCTGCATCACTTATGCCATTATCATCTGTATCATATTTTAAAGGGGAAATAGAGGATTTCATCTCATATTCAATATTGTCCTTTAATCCATCACCATCTGTATCCTTTTCAAATGGATTCATTCCCTCTAGGAATTCTATTCCATCGGTTATCGTGTCACCATCCGTGTCAGAAGTAGATCCAAAGAATTCTGTGTTAAATTGATAGCCTGCTTTTTCAAGTCCGAATAACACTTGTTTATATGCATTTTGATAGGATTTTGATGCAGGGATAGCTAGATCTTTTTCTAGAAACCCATTCGCTTTTTCAGACATTTTCACAGCGTTATTCAAATGAGCTTTTATTTTATTTCCTTTGTGATCCGTTTGATCAGAGATATCCTTTAAAATGCCGATAGCATTTTTATTGACAATTTTATCAGATAAATAAAAATTAAAGAGTATGTCTGCAAGTAATGCTTCAGTTGGTTCATTAAAATCGTTTTCTTTTACATACCCCCATAGACCTATGGTTAACTTATGTTTGATTTTCAAGAGCCGATCACTTTTAAGAACCACCTCTTTTATGTACTCCTCTTCAACAGCTTGTTCATATTCGTTAATCAATTGTTGAAGTACATCAGGTTCATTTATCTCTTTTTGTTTAAAGTCTCCAGTTTCATCCATTTCCGCTATCAGTTTAGAATCAAACTTCGCATTCGTTTTTTTTATGACTGTGGCAAAACGCTTTAATTCTTTTATTGCAATCTGATCATAGATTTTTGCAATTCTTGTGTCCTCATAGAATTCATATTCACTTAACCACTGTTTTACATTTTGCTCACTAGAAATCTTATTTTTTCCTTGATTAGCTTGGTTATTGCTCTTGGCAACGACCGCTTGCCCAAAACCGCTAAAAATCATTGCAAAGATCAATAAAAAACTCAACATCCTTTTTAATTTTTTTCTCACCGTGATAATCTCCTCTATTAAAATATTTATTTAACCTATTGACGTTATCGTGGTTCCCAACCGAAGAAATATTGTCAAAATCCTTGAAATCATGTCATTAGATCAACTCCCTTACAAGTGTTATTTTTTAATAGCAACTTGTTTTCTTTATCAAAAGATATTTGAATTTTACAAAAATTTTCGAGCCAGAATGACACTTAAATTTACCGAACATCAATAAATCTTTGCCCCAATCTATTTTCGAACTGTAAACCAATGAATGGACCCCGTTTCGCTCCCACCGTTTATATAAAATGTTCAGGGGATGATGCTTTTTGGTCCTTAGACTGTGGCGAAAATACAAAAGCATTTAAGAGCATAAAAAAACAGTAACAGCTCTTATCGTTCCTTGAGGAATAAATTCATTTTTCTCCTTTCCCTCCCTAAAAAATTTATTTATCAACTCAGTATCAGTTTACATAGGAAAAATATTGAATATAAGGTAAAAAACTCCTGAATATTTTTATCAGACTTATGAATCATTGATCTTTCTTTAGAGATTGAACCTATATATACAGCCAATTTTTTTAAAAACTTTTGTTCAAGAAAATGGCCCGATTGTTGAATAAAATTAAAAAAGCCATTTAATTCATTAGTTCATGGATTAAATCACCATAAACGCTCGTTTTTGGTGATTTTTAAGATGCAGTTCGTAGTGTGGCTTTCTAGAAGGTTTTCTATAACCAAAAGAAAAACCAAAAACAAATAACCGAAATAGCAGTTTAATAACCGTTATTGGTATAAATTCACAGCCAATAACCATTGTTTTCTACAATATTTTCCTTAGCGTATGTTTTCCGCGTTTTGCTGGTAGGACCCCTTGCCCATCAAGTTAAGAATTTAGAATTACCCCAAAACAAAGATTTTGTGTAAATTAGTCAATTTTATCGTTTTGGGGTGGTTTATGTTTGTTGGGTTGATGGACATGTAAAGGTACCCCTACAGCGAATACTTCAATAATAACTACCCTTTTTCAAAATGAGGGATTCCAAATGCTAACGTCATTTATTTTCATTCCGTAATTGCGCTTGATTGTTGAAGAATAAATATTTGATGAAAAAGGAAGCCTCCTTACTCTAATTAGTTAGAGTAAGGAGGCTTCCTTTATAGATTTAAAATTCAATTTCTCCAATCGCCATTTCGACAAGATTGACTATTTCTCCTTCATGAATTTGACTATAAATCGTTTCGATATCAGGATAAAAAAAACGATCTTCTTTTACCGTTGGCACTTGGCTCCGTAGTAAATGGTACACACTCTCCGTAACCGGTGATGGTTTCAAGGGTTGATGAAAATCCATGGCTTGTGCTGCCGTCATAAGCTCAATGGCTAAGATGTATTCAAGTTTCTTTGAAATCTGATACGCTTTCTTCGAAGCAAAATAGGCAAAGCTTATCAGGTCTTCTTGGTTAGCACATGTAGGGACATTGTCGATAGTTGCAGGATGAGAGAGCACCCTAATCTCATTCAATAGCCCCGCAGCTGTATATTGTGGAATCATGTAGCCGCTATTTAATCCGGGGTTTTCGACTAAGAAACTAGGAAGCTCACTAAGATGATGATTCACTAGGCGATCGATTCTTCTCTCGGATATTTTCGCCAAGTTGGCCATAGCGATACACATCGTATCGGCATAAATCCCGACGTATGAACCATCGAAATTTCCGGCCATGAGCGCAATTCCATCTTCCTCTTCCGGAAAAATAATAGGATTATCACTTGCAGAGTTCATTTCATTTTCAATAGTGACCGCAGCGTCCTTCAATACTCTCTTTATAGCACCATGAACTTGTGGAATACATCGTATACTAAGCGCATCTTGTAATCTATGTTCCTTGTATGTCTCAATGATTTGGCTGTCCTCGAGAATTCTTGTCACATTTCTAGCTGTCTTTGCCTGTTCCTCATGTTTTTTTACAGTATGGGAACGAGGATCAAATGCTTTTATTGTCCCTTTTAGCACTTCTAAGGACATAGCACCCGCAATATCGGCGGTTTTCGCTGCTTTCATGGCATTGTACAACGCCAAGACAGCTATTGCTGTGACGGAAGTCGTCCCACTTGTAAGTGCCAATCCTTCTTTACAACCCAAGGTAACAGGCTTTAATCCGGCCTTCTCTAAGGTTTCCATTCCGGGAATAAGCTCGCCGTTATACCACGCCTTCCCCTCCCCGATCAACACCAAGGCCATGTGTGCTTCAGGAGAAATATATCCCACTGAACCATCACCTGGAGCAAATGGAGTAATATCGTGATTTAAAAGTGAAGCAATAAGCTCTAATACCTCTAATCTGACTCCCGAAAAACCTTGACCTAAATTCACAAGGATCATCAGTTGAATTGCTCTTACTACTTCTCTTTCTAAAGGTTCTCCAACAGAAACTGCATGCGAACGAACAATATTCCGTTGAAGCTTTTCGGCATCCTGAGAAGAAATTACCTTTGTCATATTGCTACCAAATCCTGTTGTTACACCATAGATTAATCGATCTTCTTCTAAAAACTTTTCTATTAGACTCCGAGATTTATTCACCCTATCACAGTAAGCTTGTGTGAAGGAAACGATTGCCCCATATCTAGCAACCGCAATCACTTCAGGAATGGAGATAGTACTATCTCCAAGTGCAACCTCTCTAATGTCTTTAGGATGTAAACAAACGTTTGTTGTCATGATTGAAACCCTTCTCCTTTCAAAACCAATCTTCAAGATAAAACAAGGGGACTAAAGAGATGTTTTTTATCTGTTAATTGTTGGAAAATAATCTTATGTTATTTTCTTGCTTCCTGTAAAGGGATACCTGTTTCCTGTGAAGAGTGCCCTGCTTCAAGTAAAGGGTTACTAGCTTCATTCAGTGAAAGAGACTTGGTCTCAGGCGCCCAAGCAATCGACACAATCATACCGATTAGCAGAACGACCGACATTCCAATCATTGCAGTACTTAATCCGAAAGAATTGAGAGTAACAGGCAGCAGGAATGTTCCGATTACAGCACCAATCCGACTAATTGCCGTAACCATACCTATTCCTGAGCCCCGAATCTCAGTTGGGAAAATCTCAGCTGGATATACTATCGTAAGATTGTTAGCTGCTGCCAAAACAAAGGTAAAGACCAAGAAGGCTGTCAACATCAAGAATTGGGACCCATTGTTTATGATGCTGAGTGTAAACAAAGAGACAGTAAGTATCGCAAAAGATCCAATGGTAAATCCTCTACGAGAAAATTTTGCTAGGAACCAAAGACCGGTAAATGACCCCACAAGTAAGAATAGATTTAGCATCGTATCGGCAAAAAAGTTTTGTTCAAAACCCATCGTACGTAAGATGGACGGAAGAAATGTATAGATAGCATAATACGGAAGAACTAGAGTTAATTTGAATATTCCACCAAAAGCCATACGCTTACGAAGCCTTTTGCTGAAAAGTCCTCGAAACCCTAAAATCGTTTGGCTACCAGTAATCGTTTCTCCCATTTCAACGTTAGGGCCAATGTGTTTCTTTACAATCTGGCGTGCTTCTTCGACACGTCCCATGCCGACAAGCCATCTTGGCGATTCAGGCGTTCCAATTCGCAAGATTAACACCACAATAGAAGGAATAGCAGCACTAACAAGCATCCAACGCCATGAGTCTGAACCCGTCTGTTCTAAATAATAACCAACAAAGTTTGATACTACATATCCAAGTGTCCATACTCCGTTTAAAGAAGCGAGTAGCGAGGCCCGATACTTTTTTGGTGAAAACTCGACGAGTAAAGTCGAGCCGACTGCGTAATCTCCTCCAAGCCCAAAACCTATCAGTAATCGTAAAACAAACAGCTCTGCAGGGCCACTAACAAAAAATTGCAAAATGGTAGCAATAGTGATTAATAAATAGGTAACAAGGAAGATTTTCTGCCTGCCTATACGGTCAGACAGCCTTCCAAGTACCAAAGATCCCACAAAAAGACCAATTAACGCAGAGCTTCCGAGCAATCCCGTCCACATTGCATTTAGTTCCATTTGAGGACCAAATACTGTCAGAGCCATCGCAATGATTCCAAGAGCATAACCATCACAAAAGTTTGAACCAAAAGTAAGTCCGGTAATTCGAAGATGAAATTTATTAAATGGCACATCGTCAATCGTGTATTTTTGTTCGCTCAAAAGAATTCCCTCCATTTTTAATTTCCAGATATAGTAACTTATAAAAATTCTTTTCAACGATATACATTAATATCTGTACCTAATTCCCGACAAACGAATAAATGGTACCTGTTGCTATAATGAAGAAATGCTATGCAAAACTGGCGCAGTGTGCAATTGAATTTGCGAGACAATATGACCAAGCATAATAGAGCTTCTTTGATTAATAGTTATCGATATGGAAAAATGAAAGCACCGATAAAACTATATACAAAAAACTTGCACAGATTTAAGTTTTACTTTACTTTTTTGTTTGCTCTTGTGTATTTTGGTTCAACTCCTTACAGATCCTCTTCCTTTGATTGCTGAATGAATCTAAATTATTCATCAACATAGGTAGCACTGCCTTCTATACCTTTGTAATTTACTATTTAATCATTTGTAATCGCTTTCATTTGTTTTGCCTCCTCACTTTATTGCTTTAATTGTATAACGAATATAACGGAAAAATTATTATGAATTAATAATTATTTTATAATTTATTTCAACATATTTTGTTTTTTTTTGAAAAAATAGTGAATATTATACTTTTAATCGGGTTCCGACCAACTTTTTGAAAAAGTTATTCGCTAAGGCTGGAATTCTGGTTCTAGTGCAAAAACTTCAAGATAATTGCAAGTAATCTCTAAATCTTGGACATACTGATGCTATCTTTCTTTAAAGTATCTAGTGCTCTATGGGGTGCCATCAAGCTAAGGTGAATTTGTATCATCATAACGAAAAAAACGCTATTCTTTTTGTAGAAATATACAGGAAGGATGGCGTTTTCTATGAGTTTTTCTGTTTCAGACGAAATGAATCTCTTTTCTCAAGAACTTCAAAACTACTTATCTCCATCTTCTCTACAACAATTAGCTAAAGAAGTTGGTTTTGTTCAACGTACAAGTAAATATCAAGCACAAGAATTAATTGCTTTATGTGTATGGCTTAGTCAACAAGTCGCGAGTACACCACTCACACAATTGTGTAGCCGTCTCGAAGCATCTACAGGTGTCCTCATGAGCCCCGAAGGGCTTAATCAACGATTTAATGGTTCAGCCGTACAGTTTCTTCAACAAGTTCTAGCTAATCTTCTCACTCAAAGAATTCATTCAACACAAGAAATACTTCATCCATACTCCACGACTTTTAAACGTATTCGGATCCTAGATTCTACAACATTTCAACTTCCAGATAAGTTTGCTTCACATTATCAAGGTTCTGGCGGAAGTAGCCATACCGCAGGTGTTAAAATCCAGCTTGAATATGACTTATTGAGTGGGAAGTTCCTTCACGTTTATGTAGGAGAAGGGAGAGAAAATGATAAAACCTTCAGTTCCACAAGTCTACTAACCATTCAACCGAAAGACTTATACATAAGGGATTTAGGGTATTTCGACTTACACGACTTACAGAAAATGAATGATGAAGGTGCTTACTATGTCTCACGTTTGAAGTTGAATTCTCGTATATATCGTAAGAATGATGAACCAGAGTTTTTTCGGAATGGGACTGTGAAGAAAGGTACTCTCTTTATTCAGTTAGACATGGAAGAGCTTATGAATCAATTACAACCTGGTCAAACACTTGAAATTTCAGAAGCATACATTGGGCTGTATCAAAAACTACCCGCCCGAGTGATTATTCATAGACTAACTGAGGTACAAACAGAGAAAAGATTGAAAGAACAAGCAAAAAAAGAAAAGAAGAAGGGCATTACCTATAGAGACCGAAGCAAACGATTAAGTGGAATGAACGTATATATTACAAATCTTTCTTTAGAAGACGTTCCAACGGAACATATTCATGAACTGTATTCGTTACGTTGGCAGATTGAAATTCTATTTAAGACATGGAAATCTTTCTTTCAAATTGACAAGTGCAAAGAGATTAAGAGGGAACGCTTAGAGTGTCACTTGTATGGGCAACTTATTAGCATTTTACTCTGTTCATCTACGATGTTTAGAATGCGTCAGTTACTTTTAGATAAGAAAAAGAAGGAGTTAAGTGAATATAAATCCATCTATATGATAAAAGACTATTATTTATTGTTTTATCAAGGATTACAAAAGGACGCCAAAGAATTATCAAAAATTTTTCTACGTCTGTTTCACCTTTTGGAGAAAAACGGACGGAAATGTCATCGTTATAACAAGAAAACGGTCTTTGATATCTTAGGTATTGTGTATGATTGTACGTCACAAAAACTTAAAGCTGCCTAATATTTTTTTTAAAAACCTATTTGATGGTTTTTTTGTCATGCGCATTTTTAGTGTTACCATAGCAAATTAAAGAGAACACACTTTTATATTATCTCTTGCGCACTTAGCTTGATGGCGATGGGGTACAGCCAACATTTCAGAAATTTTGTACGCTAAGCAATTTTTGACATAAATATAGCCAAATTCCTGTACGTTAAGGGATTTGGCTTTTAAAGTGGCTTGTTCAACTAAAGCACCCGTTCGCACAATAAGTGATATTGAAATTATTTACATTAAACCTATTACTACCCCAATAATTGAAAAAGAAAATACTAATAAAATAAATAAGATCATTAAAGGAGCTATCTTCTTTAGAAATCCTTCTTCTTTGTTTTTAAAACTTATATAACTAAAAACCAGGCTAAGTACACCTATAATAATAGAACTAAAAAATAATACTTTTAGGAAAACAACCATCATACCTTCAGGTTTATCAGGAGCAAATTCATAAGCAGTAAACATTGTTATTGCACTTATAATGCTTAATATCGCAGATCTTTTGCTGTATTTTTCGTTCATTTGTTTTAAACTCCCTCATCTTTAACTAAAGCAACCTTAAGTTGAACAATTTTTTATATGAAAATATTATAATTCCACAAATCACAGTTACTCCTACAAATGTGAATAAGTAAAGAAAAGGAGAATTAACCTTACCAAAAACTACTTCATTTTGAAGTGTTTCTACTTTATCCCATGCACTTGCAATATCTGGTTTATAGTTCCTTGTTTTTATATATCCGACTAACATCATACCGACTAAATAGATTATATGAATTGCAATTGAACCAATAAATGCTTGAAAAACCAGCTTCATTTAGCCCCCCCCTTTACAACCTTACATTACCATAATAACCCATATTTGTTAATCCACTAAACTGCCCCGTTAGTGCCATAAGAAAAAGGCTGCCTCAGCAACCTTCCTTATTGTAGTAAAGCACGCGTTAATTTAACAAACAATTTAATTATGTGAGTTATTTTCCCTGTTCCTTTTCCCAAGAGAAAAGGCAGAAGCTAAAAGAAATATCGTAGCTAATCCTACTCCAATAATCATAGAATAGTCGAAATGATTTTTAAGTGCCATGCCACTAGAAATAGCTACAATAAACAAAAGTAAAAAGAAAACCGTATAATTCTTTTTCATAATTCCTCACCATCTCTTTATCGATATTACCAAAAAAATCAATTAAATTGTTGAACTCCCTCAGTTTGATGCGAATATCTCTCGAATGCTCACTTATTCGCAGGATTTCATCACCCTTGAATTTAAGTTCACGGTTATATGGAGTGATTTCAGGACATGAAGATTTCGTGAAGGCATAGTGAAATAAAGGAGTTGTACAACACTCCACATTTTACCATATAATGTACATTCTCCACGCCGCCCTTGGAGGCTTTCCCTCCCATGTCTCAACGGGTCAATTGCCCTATCATTCCTTCGTCATGCCTATCCAAGGGGTGGAGGCCAGTTATGCTAACCTGATGGGTCGGTGCCCTTTTGTTCAAGAAATCTGGTACTCCGTACATATTTGAAATCCTACGAATAAGCCAACATTAGTAAAACGAAAACTATGAACATCAGTTTTTAAAGGTTCCCTTCGAGAACCCTATTAAGACATCCCCCTTTAAAACTACGCAACCAGTTCAGTTATAGGTTGAACTTTATCTGCACAATAAGACTCGTTTCTGCGTGCTATTCCAACAAATATTCTAGCTAGCTTACCTACCAATTTCATAATCGATTTCATTTTCTTCATTTTTTTCACTTTAACATTATGGGAGTGAATGGCTTGAAATTCCGTGTTATTCATCACAAGGCTCATGGTGGCTAAGTAAAGGAAACGCCTTAGCCTGGATCGCCCTCGCTTAGAGATGACAATTTGGCCTTTCCACTTTCCAGAGCTTGCTTCAGCCAGATGCAACCCAGCGTGCCGAAGTAAAGAATTACCGTGTGAAAAACCACTTAGATCTCCTGCTTCACCTAATATTCCGGCTAAAGAAATTTCACTAATTCCCTTTATGGCAAGCAGCTTCTTGGCAAAAGGTATTTGTTTTAATACATCCTTAACCTCTTGTTCCACTCTTTCGAGTTGTAAGACTGCGAGATCATACTCCTCTAATAATTGTTCCAAATGAAATTTATACGCTTCAAGTGCTTGTCTTGTGCCGACAGATTTCCTAGCTAACTGAAGAAGTAATTGAGCTTTCTTTAATCCAGGCTGCCTCTTCATTATTGATTTCCATCCTGAAACAACATCATCAGGTTTCAGGGAACGCAGTTCCATTGGAGATGGAAATAAACGAAGTGTGGCAATAGCCCCTTTAGCAGTAATGTCTTTAAATACTTGCCTGAGTTCGGGAAAGACAATATCAACCCAACGGTTTAATTGATTAATCGTGCTAACGAGTCGTTTAACTACCACATCACGGTTAGACATAAGGACCCTAAGTATCTCAAATGATTCTGAAGTGTCCCTGACAAAGGCGTAGTAACCGTTCTTCACCATATCAGCGATGACCAGGGCATCTTTCTTATCACTTTTCGACTGAGTATTATCACGGTTTTCTTTATTCCTTTTTACTAAGTGGGGGTTTACCGTTACTACCTCAATTCCTTGTTTAAATAGCCATTTTGCAAGATTAATCCAGTAATGTCCTGTAGGTTCCATTCCCACGATGGCTACCTCAAGTTTATTTAATCTTTGAAGCTTATCCATCCATTTTAATAAACTAGCAAACCCATCTTCATTATTTTCAAATGTAAGTGGATCTCCGACTACAATTCCACGGAAATTCACTGCTCTAGCCACATGTAATTGTTGGGCAATATCCACTCCAACAACAAGGTGTTTATCTGAAATTCTTTCTATTAGTTGATTTTGTTTATCTTGCATTTTAAACTTCATATTAGGGTTCCTCCTTAGGGTTTGAGTTAGAGTGGTGTCTTACTCATATCTTACTGAGGAGCCCTATTTTTTTCAAAGCTGAAAAATAACGAACTACAGGAATGCTAACCTGCCCTTCTCTTTTACCATAAATACGTAAAACAAAAATGGTTGAATAGTTTTATGCCGAGTTCGGCATCTAACCAAAAAAGTCCGTCTCTTCAGCACACATTGTGAAAACTGAAGAGACGGACTTATCATAGGTTGAATTTATTTGACTTCTACCCAGCCGTTTTTAATAGCTAGAACAACAGCTTGTGTACGGTCGTTTACATGCATTTTTTGAAGAATGTTACTCACATGGTTTTTGACTGTTTTTTCACTGATGTATAAAGTTTCGCCGATGGCACGGTTGCTCTTTCCGTCTGCTAAAAGTTGAAGAACTTCACACTCACGTCGAGTCAATAGGTGAATCGGTCTTCTGATTTCAACAGCATGCACGGAATCACGATCAGCACCCTTTTCAGCAGCTAAACGGCGATATCCTTTGACTAGATTATGTGTCACCTTCGGATGAAGGTATGAGCCACCTTCTGCGACTACACGAACAGCATCAATTAACGCATCTGCGTCCATTTCTTTTAACAGGTAACCTTGTGCTCCTGTTTTCAATGCGTGCTGTACATAGTTTTCATCATCATGAATCGATAAAATGGTGACTTTCGTTTCAGGGTAACGGTTTACAATCATTTTTGTCGCTTCTACCCCGTTCATATTCGGCATGTTGATATCCATGATAACAACATCTGGTTTGTGTGTTTCAACAAGATCCATAGCCTCACTTCCGTCATCGCCTTCGGCAACAACATCAAAGGATGATTCAAAATCTAATATACGCTTAACGCCTTCACGGAAAAGCTGATGGTCATCGATAATGATGATACTAGTCTTCAACGACTTCTTCCTCCTAATTTCTATTTAAATGCCTATTCTCTAAAAATTTATAAATGATAGGGAATTTGTATAAACACCAAAGTGCCTGCCCCTGATTGTGAATCAATCGTCATTTCGCCTTCAAGCAGCTCGACTCTTTCCCTTATGCCTACCAAGCCAAATGAACCCTCTTTTTGATTGGAAGAATATAATTATAACACGTACAAATTTTTCTTATATTAAAGTTTCTTAACACATACGGAACAAAACTGAATCTTCATTGCACACAGTACGAATAAATCGTGAACTAATTAAACTAAACTGTCCCTTTATTAAGGGTACTTTTTCACTTTAATTCGAATGTATGATTATTGTAATTCAAAAGGCCGCCAATTGGCGGCCTTCTTATGGCGCTAACGCACCTGCTAGTTATAAGACTTATTGTAGAGTTGTTGACACAAACTGGATGTTAATTCTAGTTGAGGTATAACTAGTAAAATTATATATAGTACCAATAAGCCCTAACTCTGTAGCAGAGGCATATTTTTTGTTATTGAGTTGCATATATTCCTTTATGAAACAACCATCAATATGCCCCTGTACAGTTAATAGATGTATCGGGGTTATTTTTCGTTTACCTCCCATTTCTTACTTAAAAAGAAAATACAAAAAGGTTTCCCCTCAATATTTTTTTAAGCAGTCCGAATGTATGATAATTGAAAGAATCGTACATTGATGGGGTCAGTTGGGAAGAGGGTCACTTGGATAGATCACCAGAACTTCGTAGGATGGATTTGGTGGAAGTACAGAGTTACATGGGAAGGCTTGAAAGATTCTATTAATTCTCCTTCAAAATACTGATTATAATGACAGTCACTTGGAAGAAGCTCTGCGCCGTGCTTTTTTGTTTATAAAAGTGTACTTTTACGAGCATGGTACTATCTTCGTCCGGAAACTTTGCCAAGTGGCGAAAAGCCTGGCGGGTAAAATAAATTTGAAGAAACCGACCAATAACGGTCGGTTTTTTTCATACTATTTTTAACAGAAGCCGCCATTTCCGTAATTAAGGCACACATTCGTTTTAAAAACAACTACATCCAACAATAATTAAGAGTATAAACAATACGACTATAAAGGCGAAACCTCCACCAAATCCAAAACCGCTGTCACAACCTGACATATAGAAACATCTCCTTATTTATTTTTAAGGAGGAACTTAAATGGGTAATATCATCGTATGCACTAATTAGGAAAATGACCCAAACGAAGGATGAGAATGATGCAACGGATTCTGCATCATTCTCATCTTCGTGGCCTTGTAAAACCAATAGCCAAAAGTTTTTTCAATTGGCGGCCTAAAATATTCGGTTGGCTGGGGGTTTATTTTTTTGTTTATTGGATGCAAATGCTTTAGTTCAGGAATATACATATGAGATAAACTTCACCTACATTGATGTTTAGTTGAGATTGCCTCTGTGACCGGCCTTAATTTTCCCAAGGTTGGTTTGCAGGGATTTTCGTTTTGCCTGGCAGTCATTGAACAGTTTGAATAATAACTCCCGTTCGGTGGGATAATAGTGATACACCTAAATGCTGTCTATCCCTGTTATCAGCTGCCTGGTGCAGGGGTAGTTTTATTGTCCTGGTAAGTTACAATGTGAGAAACACATTCAGGTGGGCGTTGTACAGCTTCCGAGGCGCCCTTGTATCAACCCTAAAAAGTTGGTACGAGGGTCATTTGTGTTTGTCCTGGCAAAATTAGGATTGAATAAAAACTCCATTTCGGTGAGATAGTATTCATGGAAGCCCTCCCCTGTATCAGCCATAAAGAAGCCGATGCAGGGATATTTTGCGTTAAGGATAACTACAAAGAACTTACTCCCTCTATTACTCAAAAAACTCTCTTACTTTCTCGTCATATTGGAAGAAAGATTTTGGAATCGGCAATCTTACTACATTCCTAAAGGAAATCGAAATAAGTACCCTTTTGATTGCAATGTACCTATTTGTAAAAAAAAAATATGTTTTCTATTTAACTCCACCAAAAACACCAAGTTTCATCCACTTAAAATAGCAATCTGTATGGTTAAAACCAAGTTCATTTAGCTAATTCACCTGAATATTTACTCTTTCAAATATATTATCTTTTTTATCGGGGCGACTATAATATTCCTTTGAAGCTTCTTCTCGGTCTCTTTTATGAAAACAACCCTTAAGGAAAAATTAAGCTTCTTTCGGGATACTAGTTTCAATGAAGGGAGAAAGGAGCAAAGTGATTATGTAAATATGTAATAGTGAGAGGTAATTAGGAGGGAAATTGTCTTTCGTATTAAAAGAAACAGTTTAGTTGTTAAGCCGACACATTTAAAAACGAGAACAATAAATAGATAACTTAATTAAAAACAAACTTTTTAGGAGGAATTTATATGAAGAAAAAATTATTTGGTTATGTAATGGCAGGAGCATTAGGAGTTAATATTCTAGGGGCAGCTTCTACGACGTTTGCTGCAAGCAATGATATCCATAATACAGCTTCCAAGACGCAAGTGGAAACATCCGTTTCACACCAAGTATCTACTAAACAAAATTCAGAACTCAAAAAACTTCAGAGCCAAGCAAAAGGATTTAGCATTAAAGTAGAAGGGAAAACTGTAGATCAGTTAAAGAAAGAAATTAATGATTGCAAAGACCTTCAAAGCCAGGCTAAAAAACTTGGTATTAAACCAGATGGTAAAAATCCGGATCAATTAAAGAAAGAAATTAATAAGGGCAAAGACCTTCAAAGCCAAGCTAAAAAACTTGGTATTAAACCAGATGGTAAAAGTCCGGACCAATTAAAGAAAGAAATTAATAAGGGCAAAGACCTTCAAAGCCAAGCTAAAAAACTTGGTATTAAACCAGATGGTAAAAATCCGAATCAATTAAAGAAAGAAATTAATAAGGGCAAAGACCTTCAAAGCCAAGCTAAAAAACTTGGTATTAAACCAAATGGTAAAAATCCAGATCAATTAAAGAAAGAAATAAATGATCATAAGCAACCTCAAAACCAAGTTAAAAAATAAATAAAGAGAGAAAGTAATTAGTTTTGCTCTTTTATTTAATGGCTCATCTTTATATAGATGGGCTTTTTATGATTTTACATAACACGTACAAGGGCCTGTGCCGGCATCACATGTCTAGATTCGATTTGGATATCTTCTATACTGATTTTTAACTATAATCTTGATATGGTTCATCTTATATATCACGGAATTATCCAGATCTATTGTCACACCCTATAAGAATTTCGTTTGGGTGTGGTGGATTTACAGTTTCGTTCATATTAGTTGAATAAAATCGAGTAGGAGGAGGCGCCTAGCCTCCGACCTCTCACACCACCGTACATACCGTTCGGTATACGGCGGTTCAGTTTAAGTCTGACGTAGTTTTGTATATCGTTCATATAGATTTACTAACCCTTGGTGGTGCCAATAAACATTATTAAGGGTTTTGTCTAGAATAGGACTATGCGCTATGCGCCAATAACCCTTTCTACTATTTCCCCATTCATATGCTTTTCCAATTGGGACGCCTAATCCTTTGAGTTTCCTCACTCTCGTTCTTGGCAATTTCCATTGCTTCCATAGGCACATCCTGAGTCTTCTTCGAATCCATGAATCTAAATTCTTCAATACGTTCGGAGTATCAATGAGGGCGAAATAACCCATCCAACCTCTAAGGTATTGCTTTAACTTATTTATTCGGAGTTTCATGGGTGTCGGTAATTTTCTCAAGGTCATTTCCCTGATTCGTTTCTTTACTCTCTTCACCGTTTGTTTAGCCAGTAGAACCTTCGGGTTCTTCTTTGACTTCGTGAAACTAAAACCGAGAAACGTTCTGTTCCAAGGGCGATCATACTTCGACTTCTCGTAGTTGACCTTTAGCTTCAGTTTATTTTCAATGAAGCTTGAGATATTTCCCATTGCACGTTTGGCGGCTTTTCGTGTCTTCACAAAGATAGTACTGTCATCCGCATACCTTACGAATCGAAGATTGCGTTTCTCTAGTTCTTTATCTAAATCGTCTAACATTATATTAGATAATAAAGGACTTAACGGGCCTCCTTGCGGAGTTCCCTCCTCACTTTTATGAAAAAGTCCGCCTATCATAATGCCTGCTTGAAGGAATTTACGAATCAGTTTGAGAACTCGTTTATCTTCAATTTTCCGCTCTAACATTCCCATGAGCTTGTCATGATTCACTTTATCGAAGAACTTCTCCAAGTCCATATCCACTACCCATGTATAACCTTCGGTTATATAGGACTTTGCCTTTCGAACCGCCTGGTGCCCTTGTTTGTTAGGGCGAAATCCATAGCTATTCTCCGAAAAGGTTGAGTCATATATCTTGGTCAATATTTGGGCAATGGCTTGTTGAATGAAACGGTCTAGAACGGTTGGAATACCCAATAGCCGAACTCCGCCGTTTGGTTTCGGGATTTCGATACGACGGACGGGCTGCGGTTGATAGGAACCCTGTAAAAGGGCAGTTTTCATGTTGTACCATTCAGTTGCGAGGTGCGGTCTCAGGTTTTGAACCGGCATTCCATCTACACCATGGCTTCCCTTATTTCTTTCTACACGCTTCAATGCCTGTATTAAGTTTTCCCTCTCTAGTATCTGTTCCATTAACATCGTTGATATCCTTTCTACGTGGATAAATGGTCTATTTGTGCCTTTATCTGCTCCACCCTTTTGAAGTTCCCCGTGTATTCACCACTTCTTCCTTCAAATAAGTTCCGTTAGGAATTGTTTGCTTCTTCGCAGATAACGAACGCCTAGTATTCATCCTCCTTAATCTGTTCGGTCCTTCCTTATCTTCTCGAGTAGACAAGTACTATGACCTCTGCTGACTTCTGATGATTCAGCTGTCCATCACTGGACAGGTTACCAAGTGTACTTGGCTGTCATCAGACCTCCCCGAGTAAGAGTGCAATCTTTCCCTCCATCTATCTGCTTCATTTACTCTGTACCACCTTCGGCAGTAAGGACTTTGTTTTGTTTCGCAAACTCATCCAATGATACCTAGCCTTATATGAAGTTCGTGTTCCTCAGACCGGAGGTTTGCCGCTTGCTTCCTTCAGATTCCACGTCACCGTGGACACCCTTGCATTAAGCTAACCATTACTACTGCCTTCATGGTTCGGGACTCACACCCTATAGATTGCACCCATGCCGGGCGCACGAAAAAGCTGCCTTAAAGACAGCTCTGATCTTCAGCTAACACACCTTTAGTTGAATAAAAATTATTTTGTTAAAAGCCAAATTACAAATAAAACAATAGTGATTATAGCCCAAAAAATAGCCTGTCTATTTTTCGAACCTCTTTTTTCTGTACTCAAATAACCATCCCCTCGATTTATTTTACCATAAAAATCCAATGTCTTTATGGAACTATCCTGCCCCTTTAGTTTAAGTACATTTCTTCACAATCTTTATAGTGATATCAACATAAATATCCAATAAAAAAAATCATCTCACCTATAAGAAATCTATAGAGGAGAGATGATTTTGATCGAACTTTATTACAAATTATCAATCTTTATTATAAATAATCAAACTTTTTTACAAAGCTACAGATCCTAGGTTTTTTTACTTTTTCTTGCTTAATAGCTAACTGTTTTTAAAAGTAAGTTGGGGCTTTTGAACCAGAGAGGTATATTTTTAACTATAAAAACTATGACAAAATTTTTCCGTTTTTTCCGTGTTTCCTTTTTGCCTACTTGCTAAATTCAGCAAGTAAAATATTTTTAAAAGGATTAGGACTGTTATCTCTACCCAAACTGTTCAAACTGACGACCAACGTATGCTTGCCTCCAAGTGTACCTCCAGCAATAGTAGAAAACCCTAGAATGCCTCCTGTGTGTCCCCATATCGAGACACCGTTTGGAAGCTTAGTTTCAAAGATTCCAAGACCATATCCATCAATTCCTGCTCTTCCTGTAGGAACTGTAGTAAGCATTTGTTTTAGTTGATGTTCCTTCAGTAATTTGCCACCGAGCAAGGAAGAGAAGAATTTATTTAAGTCGTCAGCAGTAGAAATCATATCTCCAGCCGAGCTACCTGCACTTGGGTTATAATAAGTAACGTCTTTTATCTCACTTGCTTCGTCTGGTTGGGAATATCCCCGAGCATGATTGGTGCCTGGAATAACGCTTGAATTGCCAGGTAGGAATGTATCCGACAATTCAAGCGGTTCAATAATCCGATTTTCAATCTCTTCCGCGTAGCTGTTTCCGGTTACTTTTTCAATAAGAATACCCAGTAATACGTATCCTGTGTTTGAATAAGACCAGCCCTTTCCTGGGGCAAAGTCTGGGGGCAGAGAAATCCCCATCTTCACTAGTTCTTCAGCCGTATACGATTTTTTTGTATCCATAAAATCAGCGTCTTTTGACCTTGAGTATTCAGCGATACCACTTGTATGGTTCAATATCTGCCGGATGGTAATCTGTTTACCATTATATCCGTTTCCTTGAATGACACCAGGCAACCATTTTTCGATGGAGTCGTCTAGATTCAAGCGGTTCTCTCCAGCTAATTGAAGTACAACCGTTGCGGAGAACGTCTTCGTCACGCTGCCAATGCGAAAGCGAAAATCTGTTTTCATTGGTTTCTTGGTGCTCAGATTCGCTACCCCAGCGGCATAACCCCACGTTTTTCCATCCTCAGAAGTTTTAGCAAGTATCCCCGGGAATCCAAGTTGCAATGTATCCCGCATTGCTTGCTTGACGGAATTATGATCTCGTTGAGTGCTTGTTTGTAACGAACTAGATACATTTTGAGTGGGCACTACTTTTACTATTGAGGTTGGCGATGTGTATAGCAGGGAACTTCCAGTTATTAATAGGGCCAGACTTGCTAGATAAATGTAACTTTGACTACGTAGTTTAATCATGCAAATGTAATTTGACTACGTATTTTCCTCTCCTTGGATAATTAAGTCTAAGTACCTTTGTCTATATTACCATAATTTACCTTTTAATTAATGGGATATTAATAATACTTTTTTAACTTTACTGCCCGTTTATTAAGCCTTATTCCATTAAATGGCCCTTTACATAAAGAAAGGCACTTTCCTTGTTACAGAAAAGCGCCCGATGAAGATTATTAATCAAATCTTATTGAAGTAAAGCACCCGTTAGTTCATTAAGCTCTTATTAAAGTCCACCATCTAAACCGTCAATTTTCACCCCTCTACTCCAATCACGAGTGATTTTTAATACATTATCTTTTGTGGAGATAGTTAGCTCTCCTTCTTTATCATAAACTTTAGATGAATCCTCGTCATAAAGCTTAAATTTTATAGTGTATTTATAATCAATTGTTCTATCATCATCTTTAACGAATTTTTCTATATCAGCCTCTTTCGCTACGCCTTCTTTGGCCACATCCTTGTTACAAGCAACTACACCAATAAACAATACAAACAATAATAATAAACTAAGAATTTTCTTTATGATAGCACCTCATTTCCTTCAAATGAACCTACACTCTTGCAACTTGAGCCATAGTTAATAATTGTTTTTCCAATTTGAAACCCTAACAATCTAGGGAATATGTATATTATATTAGCTTTTTACAGCAGTTCCGCAATAACCTACTAGCTTATTGAAAATCAGAAATAATTTTTAAATTAATACCTTGCATTATGTGGTAATATAAAATATATTATTTCCAGGTGGTGGAGAATTTGGAAGTTAATAAAGAAGTGTTAAAAGGTCATATAGACACACTCATCCTGTCACTTTTACATAGGAGGGATATGTACGGCTATGAATTAGCCAAAATTGTTCGAGCAAAAAGTGATGATCAATTTGAATTAAAAGAAGGTACGCTTTATCTGTCTTTAAAGAGATTAGAAAAGAATGAATGGATTTCTTCTTACTGGGGGGATGAGCAAGGACCAGGAGGAAGAAGGAAATATTACAAACTTACATCAATGGGGGAAGAAGGATTTGAAGAAAAGCGTTTGGAATGGGAGTTTGTTAGAGATGTGATTGATTCGTTTTTAGATGGGGGAAGAAAAAAATGAATCAAATTGAAGCATTTGTAGATTCGGTTTATTACAGTGTAAGAGGTAATGAAAAAGAAATCCAAGAGTTAAAAGCTGAAATGAAAAGTCATTTGTTAGAAGCTGTTCAAGAATTAAAAAAAGAGGGAAAATCAGAGCAAGAAGCTATTGATATTGCCATCGAGCGTTTCGGCGGAGAAGATGAGATGCGTTCTGTTGTCGGTCAATTGTTTAAAGCGCAAAAAGTATTTGCAAAATGGGTGCTTTACTTAGCCGTAATATTCCTTGTTACTGCTTCAACTGTATTTGGATTTATATGGACAACAGAAGAAAAAAATGCCAATGAAAACTCTATTGTCGCTACAAATATATTCGATATTTTAGAAAACAAAGAAGCGATTACTGAAGATATGAAAAGGGAGATAGAAGCCTTAGTGCAAGAAACAGATCAAATTTCGAAAGTTGAAATCTATAATGTTAGAGACGTAGAGAGAGAAGCTGAAAACGTTACATCTATATTCGAATATGTAGAAAAGGCAAAACCAAACTACCAATATGAAAGAAAAGTGTGGGCTCCCGAATGGTTGCTTGTTGATTTTTCTCCATATGGGAACGGTGATGCTGAATGGTATGTTGATATGAAAACAAGACATATTGGTTCATTTATGACTTTAGTTTTATTTGTAGGTGTTGCGGTATATGCAGCCTTGTTTACGATTTGGGCAACGATCAATACGTATCATCATAAACGAATACACTTTGGTTGGATAATTGTATTTGCTTTATTTAACGTGTTAGGTTATTTGGTTTATCGTTTAGTTGAAAGAAAGGTTTATTCGAACACAATTAGTTGATTATTTTTAACACCGTTTGAATAATCGACGGTGTTTTTCAGTTTTTATAAATGTGGCCATAGTCCTCATAAAAAGGAGTGCTGCCACATCTGGCGATTGTCAATGGTAAGCCGACCGAAGGGAGCATTAAGGGATGGACAATCTTCTCTAGGCCAAAACCCTCTTGCTTCTACATATTCTATACATATTATGAATTACCCTTGTTCAACTAACCTGCCCCGTTAGTTCATTAAGAAATCCGCAGGATATATCTCCATATAGGGGTAGCGCCAACTATTTATCACATTTCCCACGCTAAGGCAAAAACCCTTGATAATGGCAATTAGGGGTCACAACATTACCCATGTGGGTCCCTTTCGCTCTGAAGTAATGTTTTTGTTTTAATTCAAAATGAAAACATTAGGAGGTCATCTATCTGGAGAAAATCCAATTAATTATTCGTCTAAATTTGGACTCACTAGATTCATTCACTTGAACCCTTGCTAGCATCTTTTGTTCCTCTAGCAGAAAAACTTCTACCTCCTGTAAGTTTTCAAACGTTTTAAATGGTTTACAATATGAATTATCGTCCAATTCATCTGCAAAGTATGCCGCAGCAGATTCAGAATCTAACACATAATCATCTAAAATTATTCCCATTTCTTTTGCTCTTCTAAACAAATTAGTTCTTTTAGGATCAGGGGTATAGACTGTTACTTCAGCATAAACAAGTGGAATATCAGCGACCTTTGCAAATAGCACACGATGGTTCCCGTCAAGAATATAAAATTTCTCTTTATATTCCTTGAGGGTAATTGTATTGGATCCTAGACCACACCCATTCATCTCTCTACGTTGCTCTGGAGTACTTGTCATATATTTAAAAAAGTACTCGGGATTCTCTAGAAACATACTACAGCGCTCAGGTTGATTAGACGTTTCAAAAGCTTCTATAACTGAATACTCTGAGTATTTAGAGTGAAATGTACTAAAGATTTGTTGAGGATTAACCAATTTTTCTACTTCAGTCTTAGTACAACAGAATGATTCAAATTTTGGCCAATCATTCATTTTTTTCAGTAGATACTCTGGTGGATTACTCCTGTCAATTCCTAGATTTTGATAAAAAAGGGCCACGTCGTTTGTTTTCATAGGCCTATACAACTCCTTAAATAATTCTACTAAAACACCTATTTTTCTACCAAAAAATGTATTAGCGTGGGTTTTACGTCAAAATGTTGGTGGGACCCCTGTAATAGCTCTTTGCTGATACAACTTCTTGGACGGCCTTCAGGCCCACCTTTTTACTATAGCGTTTCGCTTGGACTACTATAGTCTTCCCTGGCGTGTTCAGTACCAGGTCCGCACCGAAATCACCGGAGGTTTTTGTTACCCGTGCCTGGTACCCGTGGGACTCTAATAGGAATTTCAGGAACACTTCAAATTCTGAGCCCTTCATCTGGTCTACTTCATATATGCCTGAGTTTCTAAGTTTTTGCTCCCACTCTTTCCTACGCTTCTTTGCACGTAGGTCCTCTTTTATAAACCAAACTGTGCCTATCACCATCACTATCCCAATGATGAAATATGAAAATAACAAGTCTTCATAATACACTCTGGAAAATCCCCTCATTATGGATAACTAAATATGTAAAAAAATAGGAAGGCCGGAGCCTCCCTGGGTGTTACTTCAATTTAATTTGCTCGTATTCTCCACCGGACCAACCTGCTCCACTAGATACTTCGATGTTGTATGCTTTAGCTTCAGCAGGAAGTTCGAATACTACCTTACCAGTTTTAGAGATATTAGGGTTAATAGATTCTAGGAAGAACCCGATTCCCCCTTCATTCACGTACATGTCCAGTTCAGCATCAGCACCGTATTCAGCACCGTCAGCTTTTACTTTGAACATGTTTGAATCAGCCATACGTTCCTTTTTATCAAGGTTCTTAATTGCCATTTCAACGATTACGAATTTACCTGAAGTTGTTTTGTCTCCAAGAACGTTACTGATCTTTTGCGTTTCTTCCACGCCTTTTACTGTATATTCAAGTTTGCCTACCTTTACAACGTCACCAACTTGGTGCTGTTTAGGAGCTTCTTTCTTAGCTTCTTTTTTCTCTTCCGGCTTGGCCTTAGTTTCAGTAGCCTTAGTGTCTGCCTTAGTTTCAGTAGTGGACTCTTCTTCATCTCCACCACTTGCTATGTTAACAATAACGATAATGGCAATAACCCATACCCACCACTTCTTATAAAATGGCTTCTTTACCTTGATTTTCTTTTCCTTACTCATCTTGACTCGTTCTCCTTTAGTTGCAGTTTTATATATCTACGACTATATTACTATACCACCATATCCCTGTATTGAATAGTAAGGTAATTACTTTTTTACCGAACATTAGTCCACCTCAACGACACCCTACCTAGGAAATACCTCACAATTAGTCCGGCTGCGGTCTATCGTCAGACTTTTTTCCGTTATTTGTAAGTTTACTTTTCAAAACTGTGGCGTGAGGAATGCAGGGGGAAAAGGGTGGAGATTTTTCGTGGTGGTCTTCCCGAAAAATACTACCCGAACCTTGCATGAAAGAATACCAGTAGAAAGGAAAGTAAATGGCTAGCATTGAATAATATAGTGTATTACCTAATTTATCATATAAACAACTTTTAAAATAAAAGTACATGGAGGGATTAAAGTGCTAGTAAGAGATATTGTTATTTTAAGGTTAAAGGTATAACCACATAGTGGTAAAAAGAATTCCAGTAATAATGATAAACATACAAATTGTGAATATTCTCATCAGGAAAAACTCCTAAAAAATGATTTAGATTTTTATATTATTTTTAGTTGCAAAATGAATAAAGATAGCTGATATTATTATCGCTACACAAAGCACTAAAACAGGGAAGAACCCTGTATTTATGAAATGACTATAAATCCATGTATCATACATTAAACTCCACCTCAGTTTTTGTTTTTATCTGGTGTGAACGAAACGAAACTGTGGTGTTCCACTTAATGTTAAAGTCCATATTTTTCAAAGAGAAACAAACCACTGAAAATAAAGAGAAATACAAATATGTAAATTGAAAAAACTTTTATTAGGATAGGAAGTCGTTTTATATTTTTCATCATATTAATAATCTGGCTTTAACAATTGAATGGTATTCATGATAAACAAAACTTTAGCGAACTGTACGCATACACTCTGCTTCTTGAACTATCCTGCCCCGTTCGTATTATAAAGGTCAGCCAGTTATTTCTGGTTGAACAATTTTTATATCGATATATGATAACGGTAGCCGGGGTAGAACGTTCCTGCCCGTGGGGCTTGGACCCCGTCAACTAAACAGTTCGCCCCCTACTTGTAGAAACATGATTAGGCTGGTTGGGACAAAGATCTCGTATAACAAGCGAAGCTATGATACTGCAAGAAGGATTAGGGGTTACCGGCAATAATATGTTTTTGGAGGAGATAAAAAATGAATCCAGTGGTTGGTCTGGATATAGCGAAAGGTGAAAGTCAGGTTCAAGCGTTCTTGGATAAAAAGAAGCCTTATAAAAGAAGTTTTAAAGTAGCACATACCATTGAAGGACTAGAGAGCTTACACCAATATCTTAGAGAGATAGAAAACGCAACAGGAATTCGACCTCCGGTCGTTTTAGAGTCTACTGGGCATTATCATACGCCCATTGTGCAGTATTTTGAGGAGAGAGGTTACTTATTAATTATCGTTAACCCACTCATTTCTTATCGTGCGAAGAGCTCTAGTTTACGGAAAGTAAAGACAGATTTAATCGATGCACGTCACCTCTGCGAGCTGTACTATAAAGAGGATTTAGAGCCTTATAAAAAACGAGGGATACAACTCTTAAATCTTCGTAATCTTTCAAGACAACATGCAAATATAACAGGTATCTATGTACAAACAAAACTACAGTTTCAGGCTGTTCTTGATCAAGTATTTCCTGAATATAGAGGGGTTTTTGGAGATTTGTATTCGGTTGTTTCTTTGCTTACTCTATTAGAATTCCCTACTTCTGAAGACATATTAGCAGTCGGTGAAGAAACTGTAGCAAATAGGATTAATGAGCTTTGTCCAAGTCGTTCTAGAAAGTGGGCGAATACACAGGCAGAGAAACTTATGGCTGCCTCAGCTCGAAATCCTTTTCAGAGAACTTTATATCAGAGTCACATTTTAAGCCTAGAGATGTATATAAAAATGCTTCTAGAATACCAAAAGCACCTATCCAAATTTGAAGAAGAGATAAATGCTTTGGCAAAAGAAATTGAAGAATATAAGATTATCCAATCCATCCCTGGTATCGGTGAAAAAATCGCTACAACGATTATTTCTGAAATTGGTGAGATTGATCGGTTTAATCACCCTAAAAAACTAGTGGCATTTGCCGGAATTGATCCAAGTATCTTTGAATCAGGTAAATTTAAAGGCTCAGTAAATCGAATTACCAAAAGAGGTTCTGGCAGACTACGACATGCCTTATATATGGCCGTTCGTTGTGCCATTCGTGATTGTCGCAAGAAGAAAACGACAGATGAAATCATCCCTCGGAACAAGAGATTACGAGAGTTCTATGATAAGAAACGTGAAGAAGGAAAGCCCTTTAAAGTAGCTGTGATAGCATGTGCTAATAAGCTTCTACAATGGATTTATGCACTATTACAAAATAACTCGACTTTCCAAGATCTAACCTAGTTTAAAAGTATAACTAAATAGCACAAAACTTTCCAAATACGGTTCATTGGAAGGTTATTTGGCATGCACAAATTTAGTATAGCATGAAATATTTTAAGTTTTCATTGAAAAATGTTGACTAACTATTAGCTGGTTTAGTGCCATAAGAAAAAGGCTGCCGCAGCAACCTCCCTTATTGAAGTAAAGGACCCGTTAGGTTCTATAAAACTTATCACAGAGTTGACACAAACTGTGAGATAGAAATTCTGTGTCATAGCATCAACTAAAAGAATAATCAAAGTAATATCTTACATTTTATTCTGCTTTTTATATAAATGTAACTTTGTCATAAAAGTTTCCTCCATTTTTTTATACTTATGAAAACCAAAAGAAGAGGCAAGTATAAAACAATGAAACACACGCAGTATGGATTGATTATTTTATCTAATATATATAAGGAATCGACATCGAAAAAAAATATACTGATAAGTAGTATGATTATAGACATTACCCATAAGGGATACTTTTGTTGGACATTGAATAAGCGTTTGACACCCCTGCTGGCAGCCCACAAAGGAATGACCATATTGGGTATGATAACAATGGCCCACCAAGAAACAGTTATGTATTCGAAACGTTGAATAAAGGGTAATTCAATGACGCTGGTCATTGTGAGTGTTGGCCATAGGGAAATGACCAACTGTTTCTGTGAATAAAAGACTGTTGAAACAAAATAAATTAATAGGAGCAATAACGTAGTGGCTAAGGCTCCTCCGTGAGCATACTTTTTTGATGTTTCAGCATTCTTGATGAATGGATAAAACATCAGGAGCATTTCAAAACCAAGCATTGCTAACGAAACGCTTCTAGTACCTTTCATTATTTCGATTAAAGTATGATTGAAAACAGGAAAAAGACTGGTGAAATCAGCGTATTTAAACCCATATATAGGTACAATTAAAAGCCAGTATGAAACGATAACAGTTAAAAAGGCGATACCAGTAACGGTTCGGAACCCTCCCGTGTGAATATAATAAATCAGGATCAGGAAAACCAAAGCTAACGCCCAAGAAGGTACCTCCTCAAACATCCAAATATGAACAACATTTATATAGCCGATAATGATCGTCATTCCAAGGACAAAAAAATAAATAATGAATAAGAGACTGAAAAAATTCCCTATCCATTTACCCAATGCATAATTATTAGCAGAAATGATATCACCAGGAACAATACTAAAAATCTTATATATAAGCCAAATGAATATCTGAACCATCAGTCCGGCTAGAAGTATGGAGATCCATCCATCCCTTCCCGTCGCCTTTGCTAAATCTCTTTGAAAATTCAACACGCCTAATCCTGTTTGCATAGAATGCACTAAAAAAAATACATACAATGGAGATACTTTATCCTTTTCATTAACACCAACTTGGTTCATAAAGGAACCTCATTTGTATCAGTCGAATTTATCATTTTTATAATCTGGCTTTTATAGGTGAGTTTTATTCAAAAAGTTACAAACTTTAAGTACACAGTACGAATAAACCGAGAGACAGTACTACACATATCCATAAAGTCTCATTGTGACAGCAAACGTCATTCACTGTGCGAGTAAACTTTGTAATAATGCAACTAACCTGCCCCGTTCGTATTATTAGGTCAGCCAGATATTTCTGGTTGACCAATTTTTATATAGTTTTATTATAACGGTAGCCGGGGTAGAACGTACCTGCCCGTGGGGCTTAAGATCCCGTCAACTAAACAGTTCGCCCCCTACTTGCTTAAACATGATTTGGCTGGTTGGGACCAAGATCTCGTATAACAAGCGAAGCTATGATACTGCAAGAAGGATTAGGGGTTACCGGCAAATATTATGTTTTTGGAGGAGATAAAAAATGAATCCAGTGGTTGGTCTGGATGTAGCTAAAGGTGAAAGTCAGGTTCAAGCATTCTTGGAAAAGAAGAAGCCTTATCAAGGCAGTTTCAAAGTTACACATACCATTGAAGGATTAGAAACGCTATTTCAGTTTCTGAGAAAAATAGAAAATAAAACAGGAATCAAACCTCCGATTGTATTGGAATCCACGGGGCATTATCATACGCCAGTTGTACAGTATTTTGAGGAGAGAGGCTACTTATTAATTGTCGTTAACCCACTCATTTCTTATCGTGCGAAGAGCTCAAGTTTACGCAAAGTAAAGACAGATATAATCGATGCACGTCACCTCTGCGAGCTGTACTATAAAGAGGATTTAGAGCCTTATAAAAAACGAGGGATACAACTCTTAAATCTTCGTAATCTTTCAAGACAACACGAAAATATAACAGGTATCTATGTACAAACAAAACTACAGTTCCAGGCTGTTCTTGATCAAGTATTTCCTGAATATAGAGGGGTTTTTGGAGATTTGTATTCGGTTGTTTCTTTGCTTACTCTATTAGAATTCCCTACTTCTGAAGACATATTAGCAGTCGGTGAAGAAACTGTAGCAAATAGGATTAATGAACTTTGTCCAAGTCGTTCTAAAAAGTGGGCGAATACACAGGCAGAGAAACTTACGGCTGCCTCAGCTCGAAACCCTTTTCAGAGAACCTTATATCAGAGTCACATTTTAAGCCTTGAAATGTATATAAAAATGCTTCTAGAATACCAAAAGCACCTATCCAAATTTGAAGACGAGATAGATGCTTTGGCAAAAGAAATTGAAGAATATAAGATTATCCAATCCATCCCTGGAATCGGTGAAAAAATCGCTGCAACGATTATTTCTGAAATTGGAGAGATTGAACGGTTTAATCACCCTAAAAAACTAGTGGCATTTGCCGGAATTGATCCAAGTATCTTTGAATCAGGTAAATTTAAAGGCACAGTAAATCGGATTACCAAAAGAGGTTCTGGCAGACTAAGACACGCCTTGTATATGGCTGTTAAATGTGCCATTCGTGATTGTCGCAAGAAGAAAACGACAGATGAAATCATCCCTCGTAACAAGCGATTACGAGAGTTTTATGATAAGAAACGTGAAGAAGGAAAGCCCTTTAAAGTAGCTGTGATAGCATGTGCCAATAAACTCTTACATTGGATTTATGCACTTTTAAAAAGCAACTCACCTTTCCAAGATAGCCTAGTTTGAAAGTATAACTAAACCACCCAGAACTTTCCAAACACAGAAACTTGGAAGGTTATTTGGTATGCACAAATTTAGTATAGCATGAAATATTTTAAGGTTTTATTGAAAAATATTGACAAACTATTGGCTGGTTTAGTTCCATAAGAAACTCCAATGGCGGCGCTCCTCGCCGCCACCATCTACTACGAAAATCTACACTCAAAAATAGAGTCTAACCCATTAACCCCTTGACGATAATGGATGATAACAATACAACCAGGCTGAGCTTTTTTTGGTGGATCTTAAGGAAGATACCCTGTATAAGAAACTGGTTGTGACAGTATGGAAGAACCATTTAGTGTACTGCTAGTACGTATACAAAATTTTTTGTAACAAATCTCCTGTCATATGTATTGTTAATCTTTTTTTGAGGTGATTCTCCTATGGAAGCAATGATTGAACGGTGTGCTGGCCTAGATGTACACCAAGAAACAGTAGTAGCCTGTGTATTATTTGGTCCATTAGATAAAAAGCCAAAAATCTCTATTGAAACGTTTTCGACTACAACAACAGGACTCTTGGCTTTAAGTGATTGGCTAGCTACCCTTCAGGTATCCGATGTTGTGATGGAAAGTACCGGAGTCTACTGGAAACCAATATGGAATATACTCGAAGGATCTTTTCACCTTGTTCTGGCCAATGCCAGGCATGTCAAAAATGTTCCAGGGCGTAAAACTGATGTAAAAGATGCCGAATGGCTTGCCAAGCTTCTAAGATGCGGACTTATTGAAAGCAATTTTGTCCCACCAGAGGATATTCGTGATTTACGAGATCTTACTCGTTATCGAAAAAAATTGATTCATCATCGCACATCAGAGCAGAATCGCATTCACAAAATTCTTCAAGATGCTAATATCAAGCTAACATCCGTTCTATCAGACATTTTTGGTGTATCGGGACGCCGTATACTTGAAGCCATTCTAAACGGTGAAAAAATAGAGACCGATGGTCTTCGAAAAATGGTGGATTGGCGAACAAAAGCAAGTATTACTGACATTGCCCATGCAATTAATGGCCGTATTCGCCGTCATCATCGTGATATGTTGCGTTACCATTGGGAGCATATGGGTTATTTAGAAGAAACCATAGAAGAATTAGAAAAACAAATTGATCAACTCCTGTCCCCTTATCGTAAGGAAGTAGAATTATTGGATGGTATACCTGGTGTGAACAAAGCTGCGGCAGCTACTTTTATTGCGGAGATGGGTGTTGATATGTCCGTATTTAAGTCAGCTAAACATCTTGCCTCTTGGGCTGGTGTGAGTCCTGGAAATTACGAAAGTGCTGGTAAAAAAAAAACGAGTAAAACCACACAAGGAAATAAAGCTTTAAAAACGATGGCCGTAGAATGTGTATTAGCGACATCAAGGCAAAATAATCGAATTGCTTCACATCGAAAAAGGATTACCAAACGACAGGGAAAAATGAAGGGACGAATCGCTTCTGCCCATTTACTAGTAACGATTGCTTACAACATCTTAAAAACAGGAGAACCTTATCATGAACTAGGCTCAAATTACCTTGAAGAAAAACAAAACAACAAAGAATTAAAAATGATCGAATACCTAAAAAAGAAAGGCTATACAATTGCTCCATCTGAACAACAAACTGCATAACCAGTTAAAATAACGCAATAGTACATTTACCCCCATCAAAAAAATAATGAGAATATGGAGGGTTTATTTTAGCATGGCTTTTTTACTAATGTATTTTCATACAAAAAAAGCTGCCTTAAAGACAGCTCCGATCTTCAGCTAACGCACTCGTTAGTTGCATAACTAAACCTTGGATACTCTTCACTAAAATCTTCTGTTACTTGAGCTTTCGGTCGTCCGAAAGACACACCATATTTCAAAGCCACATCAATTCCTTCACGCTGCCGTTTGGGAATGAGGTCCAGTTCTTCTTCCGCCATCTAGGAAAGGATCTGCAAAACTAAATCTGCAATGATTGTACCAAGACTATCTTTAAGTTAGTCGTGTCCAGCAAAGGCCTATCCATCACCACGATAAAATTCCCTTCTAGATCATACGTATTAATAATTGATATTGACAGGGAACAGAACAACACTGGTTTTTCAGATCAGGAATAAAGAGACAAAAAGAGCAGCACCGTTTTTCAAGGATGTATTGCTGTCTTTTCATGTTTCTAGACCCAGTACCATACTACAATATTTACTACATTGTTCTATTTCTGATGTAGCTTTTATTAGCTACAATAAATGCTAGATAAAGTGTGACGTAGTCAAGTTAATGTAAGCATTTTCCAAGGTATTTAATAGTGTTCCGTATTTTAAAATAATTAGGTTTTTATTTCAGGTTTTGTCCAATCCAATTTAGTTCTAAATTCATATGATAATGTAGCATGTGTTTTAAGGAGGATACAAATTGGGTAAGGATAAAAAAGATAAAAAATGTAAAGATTGTGGACATAGTAAATGTAAATGCGATCATAAAAGTGATCACAAAAAGTGTAAGGATTGTGGACATAGCCAATGCAAATGCTCATCTAAACAAGAACCAAAAGGTAGAGCAAAAAATTGAAGTAAAAGTAAACGTACCTGCTCAAGGTAATCCGGGACCTCAGGGACCTCAAGGACCAACTGGACCGACTGGGCCAACTGGACCAACTGGACCGACTGGACCGACTGGACCGTCTGGGCCAACGGGGGCAACTGGACCAACTGGACCGACTGGACCGACTGGGCCAACGGGGGCAACTGGACCAACTGGACCAACTGGACCGACTGGACCAACTGGACCGACTGGACCGTCTGGACCAACTGGACCAACTGGACCAACTGGACCGACTGGACCAACTGGACCGACTGGACCGACTGGACCAACTGGACCGACTGGACCGACTGGACCGACTGGACCGACTGGACCGACTGGACCGACTGGACCGACTGGACCGACTGGACCGACTGGACCGACTGGACCGACTGGACCGACTGGACCGACTGGACCGACTGGACCGTCTGGACCAACTGGACCGTCTGGACCAACTGGACCGTCTGGACCAACTGGACCAACTGGACCGACTGGACCGACTGGACCGTCTGGGCCAACGGGGGCAACTGGACCAACTGGACCGACTGGACCGACTGGACCGTCTGGGCCAACGGGGGCAACTGGACCAACTGGACCAACTGGACCGACTGGACCAACTGGAGCCACAGGAATCGCTGGTTTTGCTTTTTCCGTACCGGCAAGCGAACCTTCTCTAGGATTAACAGTGACCAATGTGGAAGTCCCAATTACATCCCTTACTGTCACTATCTCCCAAAATGCTGTGGTAGAATTACGGGGTATAGTAGGGTGGAGTTCACCTAACTTTGCCAGTTTAGCGATGATTTCACCTAACTTTTTTGATCTTGTGATAATTTTTAGGATCCGCAGAGGAGTCGGAGGACCAATTATTTGGGAAGGTCATGATGGAACTAGTGTTGATACTGATGAGCAAACTCCATTTTTGAGTTCCATTTTAAATATAGATACTTCTCCTGGATTGGGGCCCGTTACTTATGAATTGACTGCACAAATCGATCCTGTATTGTCCCCAGGTTCTACAGCTGAAATTAACGGTCCAATTGTTTTTGTTGGAACCGCTTATCCAGTATAGGGAAACGATACCCCCAAGCTAACATGTCTATAAATATATTTAAAGAAAAACGGGAAAAAAACCACTTTTGAGAGTTGAACGTGGTTTTTTTGTGGTTTTAGTCATTATTTTTTAACAACCTCTTTTAAAATAGAATAATCGGACTAGATCTTCATAAATTCAAAGCTGTATTAAGTGTGGATAATAAAAGGGAAGTATACTGCCTTTTTACGTTGCAATAAATATCTTGTATGCAAAAGAATTATTATTGGTAGTTAAATTTTAGACATTTAACGCGACACAAAACAACAAGTAATCTTTTGATGGTTCGACTAGCAAAACGACAAAAAACCTCCTGGGAGGTGTGATAAAAAGTTAACTTTTTCTTATTTATTAACTATTTTATTTTTGTCTTTATACATTTCCATAACTGGAAATGTTTATTACTTCTTCAAGAAGTAACATTCATTCTCTCTTGTAATGGAGCATTACTTGGCCAACAGAAATAAAATCTATTTCAGCATTACATTGTTCCTTACCACACCTATAGTAACCACCTGCTTATTATCAACCTGTATTGGATAATAGGTGTACCTTGAAAAAATAATCTGATAATTTTTTTAGTAGGTCTGTCATGTAAGGGTAGATTAAAGGCATTCTGTTTAGCTTATTACCGTGCACTCACATATTAGAATTATTAATTAAATCGATTAATTTCTTCCCAGAAAATCCGTCGTTATAGGAATCGGATAAATACTGGTTTCTAATATTTTCATATATACCTTTATGCTTGCTAGAAATATAATAATTATTCACAACTTTGGAAAGTTGATTAGGATCTGACTGTATATAATCACCTAAATCGTCGAAATAATCATATGTTCGATTACTATTTAAAAAGTTATAAATAAACACAGGTTTATTAAGTAATATACTTTCTAAAACGACTGTAGATAAAGAAGAAACCACCCCGTCGACATGAGAAATTAATTCGTATAGGTTATTTTCTCTTGAAGTGTAGACTTTAATTAATTTGTATTTTTTTTCAAGTTCTAAATAAACTTCATATTTCTTCTTTCCCATCTCCCACGGATGGGGTTTTATTATTATTTGGAAATTTTGGTTGTCTAAAATATTCTTAATTAGAGTTTCTAATTTAATAAAATCTAGTTGTGGCCCAGTAATTACTAATAAGGTTTGTTTATTAGGGTCAAGTTCATACTTTTTAAAAAAGGTTTCTTTGTCTGTCCAAGAATTTGTAAAAATCTCATCAAATTTAGGATGGCCTAATTCTGATATTCGATTTATTGTTAGTCCTCTATTAGAATACCATCTTTTCTCATAATCGCCATAGACCCCAACTACTGTTGTAAAAACTGGCATAAACGCTTCTTCGCCCATTAATATCCCGTGCTGTAAACAGATACTTTTGATACCTCGCATTGAGCCAACGATAGAAAGAGCTCGACTTTGCATATCTTCAGTAGTTCCCACAACGACAGAGGAAATATCAAGTTTATTAAAAAGGTTAAATACTGTACTAAGGGTTTTCACGATTAAGGGTATTCGATTTAGGAATGTCTGTTGAAAGAATTCATTCCCAAATGCCGGATGATTTTTTAACTTTTCAAATAAGGAGGTAGCATTTTTTACGATTTCTTCAGAATCCTTAGTATTTATCTCTTCATATTTCGCAATACCCTCGCTTGGGATCCCATAAATATGTGAACTTTTTGAACGAGAAAGAATAATCGTTTCATTAAGATTAAACCATTTATTATATGTTAGTTCAGGTATTCGAGTATAATCAGAATTGACTAAAATTTTCCCATTATTAGACTTTAAAGGTACCCTAATTTTTTCAAGCCATTTTTCAAAATATGGTTGGATCATCTCTTGATTCAATTTAGGTGATTTTAAATTTGTCTGAAAGTCTTTATTCTCCATTTTGCTTTTAAGTTCATTATCAATTTGTTGATAAAAGTTAGTTAATAATACAATAGGGATTTCTCTGAATTTTAAATGAATAAATTTTTCAACAAACTCCTGATAAAGTGTCCAATAGTTTGATAAATAGGTGTTCATCCTCCCTCCCTCCGTCTAAAGGCTCTAATGGATTCTCTCAGTTCTTTACAAGTTCTTTGTTGTGGTAACATTTTTGAAAAATCATTTGGGGTATCATTAAATAATTGAGCATGGATAGATTTAGGAGTTATATAATTAAAATCCAGAATCTCATTAATGGGGTAAAATGGCCAGAAGTGATTGATCCTCCAAAAAAACCTAGCATCGCCTATTCTATAAAATTGAGGATCCTCATCCCAATATGAATCAAAGGTTTCTTTTATTTTAGGAAGAATGGACATTCGGTGCATTATTGAACAATGGTCGGTCATACAAGAAGCAATCCATGAAACTGATTTTGCGGGTCTAACAATGTGGTCGGTAATTTCCCCCTTCTCATTTAGATGAAAAGTTTTTGATGCTGAGTATACTACCATTGCTTTAGGTTGGTTATCTAAGTACTCTACCATTTTCTCAATTTTCTGCCTGTGGTGAACATTATCATCCGTAGCATAAGTAACATACTCTCCCTGTGCTAATTCTAGTGCTTTATTGATTAAAACCGCATATCTTGTTTTCTCTACCCTTTCCTCGATTGATTGAATATCACTCTTGAAAAATTTTACTCTATCATCATTTAAAAATTGTTCAATAACACTTCTAGTTTCGTCATTTGAATTATCATCCATAATAAACAATTCAAAATCCTGATAAGTTTGGTCTAAAATTGAACGAATAGAATCCGACACATATTCTTGTTTATTAAAACTTGTTAATATTACCGTAACTTTTGGCAAAAAAATTTCCTCCTCTATATAAGATATTTGATTCCTCAGGAATTTAAACTAGCATGAGCAGAACTGTTAGTATGGGGGACTATGAGTGGATAAGAAACTTGGTCCTTGAGGAAACGGGCATTTTTAAAACAGGAAGGCCGCAAAAGGAAGTAACGCCTGCAAGGTCATTTATTATTTCCTATATACAAATACTATAAAATACTCCAATCCACAGGTGTACCTGCTTTTATTTCTTTATCTACCTTTTTCCCCAATAAATGTTCGTAATATTTAGGAGCTAATCCATAACCTGGTCTTATGACCCTTAAATTATCTTTTGTCAAAACGTCTCCGGCCTTTAAGTCCTTTACAATATAGATAGATCTTCTAAATTTCATTGATTTTTGCTCTTCTTCAGTTGGACCATAAGTTATATGCCCCAAAGCTTGCCATGCTTTTTCAGTATCTACTACTAAAGCCTGCATTTCATTTGGTTCCATAGAAAAAGCAGCGTCCACACCACCATCGGCTCGAGATGTAGTAAAATGCTTCTCAATAACAGTCGCGCCAAGTGCAACACTTGCCACAGAAACTGCAGTACCCATCGTATGATCAGATAACCCTATTTGGCAGTTGAAAAGCTCTTGCATGTGTGGAATCATCGATATGTTTGTATTTATAGGTGAAGCTGGATAAGTACTCGTACATTTTAAAAGAATAATATTTTTACACCCAGCATCTCTTGCCGAACGAACCGTTTCATCTAACTCAGCCAAAGTTGCCATGCCTGTAGAAATAATCATTGGCTTGCCTGTGGAAGCGACCTTTTTAATAAGGGGGATATCATTGTTTTCAAACGAGGCTATTTTATACATCGGTGGGTTTAACTCTTCAAGGAAATCAACTGCTGTTTCATCAAATGGAGTGCTAAAGGGGATAAGTCCCAGTTTTCTGCATCTTTCAAAAATTGGCTTATGCCACTCCCACGGAGTATAGGCTTGTTGATAAAGTTTGTAGAGGTTATTTTCATTCCATAAACTATTTTTATCTTCAATTTTAAAATCTTTATTATCTATATTCAATGTCATTGTATCGGCAGTATAGGTCTGTATTTTCAATGCATGGACGCCAGCTTTAGCTGCAGATTCAACTATTTCTAAAGCACGTTCCAAAGATTGATTATGATTTCCTGACATTTCCGCTATAATAAAAGGAGGATGATTAGGTCCAATCAATCTTCCTTCAAGATTGATATCATTCATGTGATCACGCCTCTGCTGTAAAATTCAAGTTTAATTTCCCTTTATGCATTTCCCACACTTCTTTTTGTAATCCAAAACTGATTACATCGATAATCTGATCTTCTCTGCTAAGTTTATTTTTATAAATCCCCTCATGCTTAAAACCTAATTTCAGATGAAACCTTTCACTTTTTTTATTAAATGACAAGACTTCACCAATAACTTTTCTCATGAATAAACAATGAAAGGCGTAATCTAATCCTAAACACCCCATTATCGTACCAGAGCCTTTAGGTGCATTACTTTCTCCAATATAAAATCCCCAGACACAAGTTTGATTTTGTTGGTTAATATTCTTGAAAGAGATGAGACCCAATGGTTTTTGCTTATAAATAAAAAGTCGATAATAATCCTTTTGATTTTTCAGCATATCTTCAAACCATCGACTATGATCTTCATAGGCAATTGGTTGATCATTATACATGTTCATACGAATATGCTCCGTATTTCTCCAGTTAAAGATCATTTCCTTATCTCTTTCTGATAACTGCCTTAAACAATAATCCATACTATTCATCCAATCTCACTATTTCTTTTATCATTGTTTGCTGGTTTACAATATTATCTTTCATTAAGAGATATGATAATCTTGACATTTCATTTCGTTCCACTTCATTTCCTATCAAGTTTTCCAATTGTTGCGTTAAAAATGTCTGCTCAAGCGTTTCCTTTTCCCCTAAATATTTAATGATTTTTTTTCTCCCTAGTGTTTTGCAAATTTCCAACTGATTATCGGCAACACTCCACACTATAGAAGGCAAACTAAGAAAACACCGTTCCCATGTAGTGGTTCCACCTGCCCCAATTGACAGATCAGCTTGACACATCAATTCGGCGATATTAGTCACTTGGCAATAAAAATGCAGAAAATCATACTGTTTGCAAATTGATGCAAGCTCAGTTTTATGAAGGTTAGACCGACCAACAATAACATCTACTTGGATGTCATTACGGCCCATTTTTAGAAAAGCGGCTAGAGCTTTACCAGTTTCATTCGTTTGATCGATTCCACCAAAAAAAATTACAATCCGTTTCACAGAGCCACTTCGTATCCTCTGCTTTCTCCACTGGTCATAAAACTCATCTCTCAACAAGACGTAACTCGGTCCTAAAAACGTTTTACAATGTGGTGGTACGAGACAATGATACCGACTGGGATAATCCTCATAATAATTTTGATCTATTAAAAAATCACAATCATGCTTACGGTCCGCCAAATCATCAATAACCAAAATTTTATTTGAAATTTCTCTAAGACTTCCTTCCCAGACTTCGTTAATTGCATAATGATCGACAATTAACAAATCAACGAAGCCCTTCCTTAGTAACTTTTTTGTTTGTATAGCATCAACACTCACTGGAACACCTAACCATTTAGAATGTTGCGTGTAACTTGGAATTTTGACATTCACTTGAGAAGCTGGAAGTCTTAAAACTTTATATCCGTTTATTTCGATAAAATCACATAAATGCCCGTTATGTTCTCTACAAATAAAACTGACACTGTTACCTTGTTTCCTTAACCTTCCTGCAAGAGCTAAACATCTCATAACATGACCTACTCCAATGTCAATTGAGGCATCGACACGTATAAATACATTCATATTTAATCCTCTAATTCTGAATTACATATTTTACTTTTCGTTACTTTCTTTTGTTCAATATGGGAATTTATTAATACCCACTCAGGTTTATCTTGTAACAAATTAATAATATCTTCGAATGTAAAAAATTTTTTATTCTTTTCATAAAGGCTGTTAATTAATAGTGTAATCAACACTAAATCTTCATCTGTATCAACGGTTAAGCGAAAAGAGCTCAAATCGATATGATGTTTAACACATCCTAATTTAAACTTATCAGGATGATGATAAATATACGGTGTAACATGTTCACGATAAACGGTATCTATTGCTTCCCTATACGCTTGTTCTAGTGCCCTTTTTGAGAACACCTCAACATCGAATCCACGAGGATAAGTTCTTTCGATCGTATTTGAAATATAATCGTACAGACTTATATTCGATAGGTATTTATATATGACTTTATCAATAATATTAGGATCGATTAACGGGCAATCTGATGTAAGGCGAACCACCACTTCGGCTTCGTATTTATTTGATGCTTCAAAAAACCTCATTAAAACATCATCTTCCGAACCTCGAAAATAGACTACCGATAACCTTTCACATAGATCAACAATTGGCTGTTCCGTTTCCTTTGTAGTTGTTGCCACAACTATTTTATTGATTAATTTGGACCTTCTTACTCTTTCAATTTGATATTCAAGCAAAGGTTTACCTAAAACTTCCTTCATGACCTTCCCCGGTAACCTTGTTGATCCCATTCTTGCTTGAATAATAGCTACTACCTTCAAAGAATCACCTTCTAATCAACTAGAGTAATGGGTGATAACCTTATACACAGCATTAATAACGTCGAGTACATCATTTTCTGTCATTGCTGGAAAAAGGGGTAATGTAAGGACTTCTTCATACAGCTTTTCAGCATGTGGACAAAGTCCCTTTTGAAAACCTAACCCTTGATAATACGGTAAAAAGTAAACCGGAATATAATGCACATTCACCCCGATATTTTCTTGAACCAAGGCGTTGAATATATCCTTTCTATTTCCTGTTAATTGCTCTAAATGAAGCCGAATGACATACAAATGCCAGCTTGAACTACTATCCTCATTATGATACGGAATAGTAATTGCACTAATTTTTTTAAACGCCTGATTATACATCGAGACGTATTTCTTTCGTAAACTCAAAAATGTATCTAATTTCTTTAACTGGCTAGATGCAAGGGCTGCCTGAATATCTGTCATCCGATAGTTATAACCCAAAAAATGCATCTCATAATACCAAGGGCCATGATTTTCAAACATTTTGCCAGAATCACGAGTGATTCCATGCGAACGGAATTGTAATAGCTTGTCATAATACTCTTTATTATTTGTTGTAATGATGCCACCTTCACCGGACGTAATATGTTTAACAGGGTGAAAACTAAACATGGTCATATCGCTATTCGAACCTATCTTTTTCTGTTTATATGTTGCCCCTAATGCATGTGCTGCATCTTCAATAATAATTAAGTTATGTTTTGTTGCGATATCATGTATTTCGTCCATTGAAGCAGGTGCTCCCGTAAAATGAACAGGAATAATCGCTTTTGTTTTATTGGTAATCTTCCGCTCAATTTCTTTTGGATCGATATTATATGTTTTATCATCAATATCAGCAAAAACTGGCTGTCCACCTTGATATAAAACACAGTTTGCACTAGCTGCAAACGTTAAGGGGGTTGTAATCACTTCGTCCCCTTCACCTATACCGGCTGCAAAGCATGCGCCATGTAATGCTGCCGTTCCATTGGAGAACGTTACAGCATACTTTGCTCCTACATAATCAGCTATATCCCGTTCAAAGTCTGAAACGTAAGGACCAGTAGTAAGATAATCTCCTTTTAAAACATTAACAACCGAATCGATATCTTCATCATCGATCCATTGTCGTCCGTAAGGAAGATAAGTATCCCTAATTGGTCTATTATTCAATATAGCCTCCCTCCTTCCGCTTTTTATTAACTAAGAACTTTTAATCTCGTACTAGGTTTCTTAACTCTTCGACAGTTAGCCATTGGTCATTCTTATTGCTTACATAGCTAAAGCCATCAGGTAATGGTTTTCCACCTTTGGAAGATTCAGTATTCCACCACGGAAATTCCGGTTGAATTACATAGTATGTGCCGTAGTCTAATGTCCGACGAGCATCATCTTCCGTTATCATCGCTTCATGTAATTTTTCACCTGGGCGAATACCCTTAAACTCAACTTCACATTCCGGAGCGATCGCTATTGCTAGATCCGTAACTTTCATACTAGGAATTTTCGGAACGAAAATTTCTCCGCCCTTCATTCTATTGAGGTTATCAATAACAAACTGTACACCTTGATCTAATGTAATCCAGAATCGTGTCATACGCTCATCTGTAATCGGTATTTTACCAGTAACTCTAATTTTCTTAAAAAATGGAACTACACTACCCCGACTGCCAACGACATTCCCATAACGAACCACACTAAAACGAGTCTTCTTATTTCCAGCATACGAATTTGCTGCAACAAATAATTTATCTGACGCTAATTTTGTTGCCCCATATAGGTTAACCGGGCTTGCAGCCTTATCAGTGCTTAAAGCTATGACTT
Organism: Peribacillus sp. B2I2; assembly: GCF_041261685.1. Lineage (NCBI taxonomy): Bacteria > Bacillati > Bacillota > Bacilli > Caryophanales > Bacillaceae > Peribacillus > Peribacillus sp. B2I2. Next base: position 153,943 of record NZ_JBGCCB010000002.1, read on the forward strand.
TTTCTACCCCTCTGTCAATAGCAGCCTCAATAATATTTTGGGCACCATTGATATTTGTCTTAATGGCTTCAAACGGATTATATTCACAGACACCCACATGTTTTAAGGCAGCAGAATGAATTACAACATCGACACCGTCAAATGCACGAAATAATCTCTCTTTATCTCGTACATCCCCTATAAAAAAGCGAATTCTGGGATCGGTATATTCTTGAGCCATTTCATATTGCTTTAATTCATCCCGACTGAATATAATGACTTTCTTAACATCCATCTCCAATACCTTACTGACAAATTTTTTCCCAAATGAACCCGTACCACCAGTTACCAAGATTGTTTTACCTTTCAAATAAAACATACCTTCCCCCTCTTTTTTTACTTTTTTGATTATTGAAAGTATCATAATATTTTCTCTAGGATAAATTGAATTCTATGAAAAAAGGTATGACCATTCAAAACCCTTTCTTTTGCATTTTTACTATATTGACTTCTTGCCTTTTCGTTATTCAGAAAATGATTAATCAATTCTATACAATGATCATTATTTTCATAGGAAACAATTTCATTAGAAACATTAAAATGCATATCTAAATCAGGTTTATTAGGAATTAGTTGAAAGCCACCACAGGCTGCGATATCAAAAGTTCTATTATTTACACTTTTACTTTCAATACCAAGTGTATTTATATTTTTATCAAAGTCGTAAGTACGATGAGGGTTTAACATAATTTTTGAACTAGTAAATATGTTTCTTACAACTTCAGGAACAACCCATTTATTGATAATAGTCAATCTTTCTGCGTTATTACTGTTTGCTATATATTTCCTCCACCGTGGTCCAACAAGAATCAAACCATAATGTGTATGATTTAGAATGTGATTAACTAATTCAATCCTCTCCGGGTATGGATAGCCAACGAGACATAAGTCATATAAATACTTGTTAGGAGTAGCAGAAGGTTGATACAGGATAGGATCTGTCCCTAAAGGAAGGTGGAAAAAGTTTTTTTCGGGAAACTTCTTCTTATAAAACTCCAAAGCCCCTAAATCTATTGTAAATACATAATCATACTCCTTAACTACTTCTATTGAGCTATCAATATAAAAAGGATCTTCTGTTAACCAAATACTCAAAATCGAACCACTTTTTTTTAAGAACTCCATTAATTGTTTATCTACCTTATAACCAACAAGTGATATGACTAAATCTGGTGCAAAATCTTTGACCTTTTCAATTGTTTCTTGAGTATAAACTGGGTTTATTTTAGTAAGGGTATGATCAAAGAACATAAATGCTTCTTCTATTGCTTGTTCAAAATAAGGGTATATACCCCTATAGCCAGATGAAATTAGTAAGATTTTCATAGAATAAAATACTCCTCTATCTTGAAAAGGGGAAAATATAAAACCTTTTATATATTTTTCCCAAAGAACAACATCCCATTATCCAGGCAAGGTTACTGAAAAGGATTCTATGTCTTCACAACGTACTGCTGTTAATTGCGTTTCCAGAAATGGTGAAATCTGTTCTTGCTCCAAAATTTGTACGACGCAATCATTCACCTTTTTTAGCTCCCCCTCTATAATGTCGCCAGACTTTGTTCGTATAGTAACGTTTTGCCCTACATATTTTTCCATTAATTCACATAAACAGTCTTTTTTAGAAAAAAACATTATTATCACTCCTTTTTTATATTCCATAATAACTAGACACGAAATGAGGAGACTAAAATAGGTTTATGAAAAAGAAACGATAAACTAGCCCGGTCTTATAAAATTCAAAATAGTGTCCTGTAGATGGGGGACTTTACTTTTTGTTTCTTGGTAATGTATTCATAAGAGGACGAGCGTGTGAGGGCACATGCAAAAGTAAAATGAAAAACTAATTGACTAGTTCCTTATCTAACAAAAACAAAATCGCAAGAGAAACCACCCATGTTTTGTATGTTTCTTCTATATTTAGAACCTTAAATCCCCGGAAGTCCCGATTAAATAACCTATCCTGGATTTATTTAATCTTTTGGATCGTGATTTCATAATGTTCGAAAAATAAGATCAGTTTGGACACAGGAATGCCTTGGTTCCACATCATTTGCAAAAGTAGTCATTATTTGGAGTTATCATGCATGTCCGTCCAAATTCACTTAAAATATCAGCCTGATACTGTAATTAATTTAACTGGAATTTAAATCAGGTGAATAGGTAAATACATAAAAATATAAAAAAAGATCATACCTAAATCTAGGGTTTACTGATCCTTCATTACATAGTCCATGCTAAGCATTTCGTTCTACAAAAATATATTCTTTGCAAGAATGTTTTATTTTAATTTCAATTCCGCTAAGTCATGATGTAAAACATTATTTCCTTCTTGCGGATTAAACACAACAGCATTAAGTCCAAAAACATTTGTAACAACATCTTTGTCATCTGGATGGATTATTCTTACTTCATAAGCATAAGTCGTATCAGGAAGAGCTGTTGATCTAAAAGTTACATATTGATTAGGGGCTAGTGTTTGTGAAGCAGGATCTTCCATTTGTAATAAAACAGGTGAACCTGATGACCAGTCAAACATTTGAACGGTTACTGTACGAAAGTCATCTGGATCAACATTTATGGCTTCAACAGTGAGAAATAAAGTATCAGAGTTTCTTCGTAATACACCGGTTGATAGAACATCACTTTTACTCATATTAAATCCCTCTCTTTTTTAAAAAATTTGGACAAGCAATCTTCATAATATATGTCTCAAAAAGAAAATTGACACGTACAAAAGTGGAATCGATGTACTAACATTCATAGAGGGAACTCCTCGACTTTTACGAACGGGAGTAACAATGCTTTACCGCCCATTTCTCAAATTTTATAGGTTAGTAGAATTCCAACCTAAAAAGTCGAACTCCTCTACGTTAAGGGCTCGACTTTACTCTTTTAGATTTCCCTGCTTGTACAACATAATTGGTTTTGTGAGGAAATCATCATGCATTTTTTTGACCTATGCCATATTTGCCCCACTTAAATCCTTTGAAGCACCAATTTTCCCATATTGTCATCCTATCGGGTAGGTTCCTATATCGCATTGAAATCGATATTTTTCTGCCAGTCTTCATATGATTCAGGATCGATTTTCTTTGCTTGTTCCAGGAATTTATCCAATAACCCCAATTTCTTTAGATCACGAAACATCTTCGGATTATATGGATCATTCATTGTGAGACCATCTGAATGATCGATTGCTTTCAGCACATTCCCCTCTGTTACAACAAAATGTCCGATTGAGGTCTTGATCCTAATAAATCCAACTCTCTTTAGTTCCTTTCGAATCATTATGATTTGTTCTGTAAACGATTCGGGAATATCTTGAATTTCTTTCAAGTAATCTTTTAAATTTGGACCTTTTAAATACTCCATAATTACATAGTTTGGTCCAACTTCATATAACCTCGGAACAATATGAGTTTCCTTCGCTGCTTCAAGTGCTTTCCCCTCTTTAGTTGCTGCATTTGGATTGACATAAATCTTTACGCAAAGATCTTTATCAAGCTGGAAAACAGCACCTTGAGTTCCTTCCCCAATTAGTTTTAATGTGGTTGGATTATGAATAATAAGCTCTTTTGCACCGTTCTTTTCTATTCTTTCTACCTTAATTAATTTAAAATCATTCATCTAATCTACCACCTCTTTTCTTCTTTTTGATAACCCTAATATCTATAATATGAAATCATCGATTTGTTGCTTTAGGTTAATAACACACTTTTTCACAAAATTAAGTCATACCCTCTTTTACAAGGTTCTTATTGACGAAAAGATCCTAAAGGAAAGCTTTTCCCAGGATTTCTTCAGTGTCTTATGCTCATACACTACAATTAAGAACTTTACAAAAAACATACAAATATATGTACTTGTCCGTTTCAAATCCTTTCCAATTTGCATTTACTATAAAAGAGGAATAACCAGAAAGGAACTGATCAGAAAGGAGACTTTACATGGGATACATTGAAGATTTACGTGCGCTCGTTGGGCCAAGAGCTTTGATACTTACAGGGGTCACCGTTTTGGTTATCGATCAGAACAGCCGTTTTCTGATGGTACAATCCGATAAAATGTGGAAATTGCCAGGCGGCTTTATCGAATTAGGAGAATCTGCGGAAGAAGCATGCAGGCGTGAAATTTTGGAGGAAACAGGAATTAATATCGGTAACCTTCAATTAATTGGCGTTTTTTCAGGGAAGGAATATTTTACGAAGCTGCCTAATGGTGATCAATACTTTCCAGTCAACATTGCTTACGTGACCGAAGACATACTCAGCGGGGATTTAAAACCTGATGATATAGAAATACAAAAGGTTCAATTTTTTAAATGGTCCGCCTTTCCGAAAGATTTAACTGAAAGAGATCGACAAATATTTCAAAGTTTTATCGAAAATTTGATTTTAGAGGGAAGGAAGGGATTGAAATAGTGAAGACAATCGCTTTTTACATTAGAGAACCTATTAAAATAAATCAAGGATTTATGTACAATCAGATCATTATGTTGGATCAATATCGGCCTATTGTAATAGGCCCTTACCCAAATAGCGACAATGTTCAATATCAGTTTGAACATTATTATAATTTGAACGATATTCAAGACCTTGGAGCCTTCTTTAAGGAGCAAAATGTAGTTGCAATTCACGCTCATCAAGGGAAACATTCCATCGATATTTTACCAACAGCTGTAGAGTATGATATTCCTTTGATTGTGCATTTTCGAGGACGTGATTCATCCACTCAAACATATAAGAGATTTCGCAAAAATGTCCTCCGATATCAAAATTTAGTAAAACATGGAGCTGGTTGTTTTGCAGTTTGCCATTTTCTTGCGGATGAATTAAAAAAATTAGGGTTTAAAGAAGATAAAATACATGTATTATATGGCGGTCTAGATTTAGATTTATACCCATATTTCCAACGTTCCCTACCTAAGGAAGGAGAAATTAGAATCTTGTCTGTAGCCAGACTTGTCGAGAAAAAAGGATTTCTTACGCTTTTGAAGGCTTTTCAACGGATTCATCAGGAATTCCCAAGAACGACCCTGCATATTATTGGGACAGGTGAAGATGAAGAGAAGATAAGAGTTTTTATTGATGAAAACCAATTAAACAAACACGTTTTTCTAAGAGGACCAATGGATTCCAACCAAATTTCTAAGGAATTAAGAGATTCCCATCTCTTTTGCCTTGCTAGTGAAACGGGCGAAGATGGCGATGTAGAAGGGATTCCAAATGCATTAAAAGAAGCCATGGCAAGCGGTTTACCGGTCATCTCCACCTTTCACGGAGGGATTCCAGAATTGATTGAGCATAAAAAATCAGGATTCCTTGTTCCTGAGAAAGATGATTTAAAATTGGCTCAAGGTATAAAATATTTCCTGAGTCATCCAAGAGTATGGAAAAGATATACTAGAAGTGCAAGACAGGTTATTGATGAAAATTTTGATTTGAATAAGCAAATCATCGAACAACAAAGGCTATACAGCTTAATAGAAAAAAATAACGGAGATAATTGACATGGAAACCATGGGACAGTCCAAATATCCAGTTGAGCTCGTACAAACTTTAGTGGGTGGAACGGCTCATGTCATTCTTTTTAGCGACGGTAAAAAATATGTAGTGAAATGGAACGGTACTCAGAATAAAAGAGCCAAAGAAGTAGTAAATGAGTATGTGGTCGGTAAATTAGCAATGTTTCTTTCCCTTCCTGTTGTCCCCTTCGAACTAGTATTTATCCCAGAAGAATTCATAAAGAATACTCCTAAATTACATTCAAAAAAATACAAATTCAGTTCTGGATACCAATATGCGTGTTTATTTATCGAAAACAGTATGGTACCAGATGAAGTGGTTAAAGCTTTTCCATCCAAGACGGAAGTGAAAAATCAAGATATGCTTGCCGCAATGGTGGTATTCGATCTTTGGGTGAATAACATCGATCGGACTATGAGCAATTTACTTCTGGAACATCTTAGTGATGGCAGCTATTTTGTCCATTTGATTGATCATGGTATATGTTTTCCGGGTGGATATCAATGGTCTGCAAAAACGCTTACTCAGAAACTGAATTATGATTTCCCTTACCAAGAAACTTACCGATGGGCCTTCTCAATGCTTAATGAAGAAGATTTTACATCGTTTGTAGATAAAATTGTATCCCTTCCAAACGAATTAATCTATGAAGTTACCCAATCCATCCCTGAAGAGTGGGGAGTCTCGAACGAGGAAAGTGCAGCGCTGTACAATTTTCTTGTAGAACAGAAAAGTCATTTACCGAATCTTATAACCAATTTCATCAATCAATACAAGAGCAATATAGTTAATAAAAAAGATAAAGAGAAAAAGGTAAAGAATAAAAAAGATAAGAAAAATAAAAAGAAATAGAGCTAGACAAATATTTCTAAAGGAGACAAAGTGATATGACAAAATACCCAGTTAAATATGTACAAACCTTAAGGGGCGGAACCGCTCATGTCATTCTTTTCAGTGATGGCAAAGAATATGTAGTGAAGTGGTTCGATACTAAGAAAGGAAGAGAAAAAGAAGTAGTCAATGAGTACCTGATCGGCAAATTGGCAGAGCTCCTTTCACTTCCCGTTATCCCATTTGACCTTGTATTTATACCGGAAGAATTTATCAAGAAGACTCCTGAATTACAATCTACTAAACTCAACTATAGTTCTGGATACCAGTATGGCTGTGTTTTTATTGAAAACAGTACAGTTTTCGAGAATGTTAGAGTAAATCCTCCCACTAAGACGGATGTTAAAAACCGAGATATGCTTGCCGGTATAACGGTATTCGACCAATGGGTGAATAATTCTGACCGAGGTACGATGAATGTCATTTTGGAAATTCTCAATGATGGAGGCTATTATGTCCATATGATTGATCATGGCAGAGTTTTTCCGGGTCGCTACCAATGGTCTGCTCAAACGCTAAGTGAAACACCGGTATATAACTACCACTGGCCTTTTTATAAATGGACCTTCTCTCTTCTCGATGATCACAAAGAGCTTACATCGTTTATAGAAAAAATAGTGAATTTGCCGAACGAATCGATTTATGAAGTGATCCAATCCATCCCTAAAGAGTGGAATGTGGGTACGAAGGATAGAGATGCTCTTTACCAGTTTCTTTTAGAACAGAAAAATAAATTGCCAGATATCGTGGATCGTATCATCCATCATCATAGCAATCCAAAATAACGTGGGTTTTTTTCCACAGAATAAAGTAACTCCTTATCAGCTTTAAGGGAGTTACTTTTTTTGTCTATAAATCTTTCCATTCCATATAGGATTCCGGGTCCATTTCTTTTAACTGTTCCAAGAACAACGGTAATAGACCCAACTTTTTTAAACCTTTGAATATCAACTCTGGCCGGTATCGAACCCTTGTATAGGAGCTATAATGATCTATTACTTTTAATTCCTCTTCCTTTGTTACAATAATGTGGCGCAAATCGGCATCCAATCTGGTAAACTTTAAACGCTTCATTTCATTTAGCACAAAAAGAATTTGCCTCATCATTTTTTCGGATAGGACCCCTCCAGACTCTAAATACTGGAATAAAGTTGGCCCCTCAATATATTCCATAATAATATAGTTTTGCCCAACCTCGTAAAGCCGGGGAATTGTGGGAGAATTCTGTGCAATTTTTAATACATCCCCCTCTTTAACGGCATATTCTGGTTTTGCACAAATTTTCACGCATTTGTCTGAAGAAATTTTAAAAACGGCTCCTTGCGCCCCCTTACCAATCAGCGGAAACGACGTTGGATTTTTTATTACATCTACTTTTTTAATCCCTTCAGTAACCCTAATAGATTTAAAGTCCTCCACTTTCTATCACTCCTTCACATTTCCTATCATGATATTACTTTTTATCCTTTTTTTTCTTTTTCTCTAAGTTTCTCCATTCCATATAGGATTCTGGATCTGCTTGTTTTACTTGTTCCAAAAATGATGAAAATAGACCCTTTTCATTCAAATCTTTGAACAGCTCTGTAGGTACGGAGTCAATTTTTATAAAAGAATTCGCATGGTCTATTACTATAAGCTCTTCTTGAGTATTCACGAAGATATGTCTTAATTTTGCGTCCAGCCGTGTAAACTTTAAACGTTTCATTTCTTTTAGCAAGAATAGGATTTTCTTCGTCATATCTTCTGGTAAGAAATCTTTTGATGCAAGTAATTGGTCTAAAGAAGGACCGTCAATGTATTCCATTACGATATAATGGGATCCGACTTCAAAAAGCCTTGGAACTATGCGCGCTTCCTGTGCAGCTCTTAACGCTTGACTCTCATTTAGACAACGTTCTGGGTCCGGAAAAATCTTCACACAGCGATCAGGAGAAATTCTAAAAACAGCGCCTTGTTTTCCCTTCCCTATCATCGGATACGATGTTGGATTGTCAACAACGGTTACTGTTTTTTTACCACTTGAAACAATAATAGATTTAAAATCCTCCAATATCGATCAACTCCTTTTTATATGTTTGGGCTCCTTGATTGAGGTCCATAGCTTACTATATTTTATGTAAATGATTAGAGTTTGCTATAGTCAAGCGCCGTTTCCTTGTCCTATTGTCATCATATAATGAATTTATGAAATCCTTTTCTCGTCAATATATCTTGACCCCATGAATAACAAGAATTTTAGTGAAAAGGAAGCGAACAGCATGAATGATTTCAGCTCTATTACTGTGACTCGCAGAGGAAAAGAAGAGGAGTTGGTTGTTAATAATCCGACTTCATACCCATTGATAGGCAAAGGGATACAGGGAGCTGTATTCAAGTTAACGGAAGATCGTTGTGTGAAGATATTTTTAAAACCGAAAAATGTTAAGAAGGAAAAAGAGGCGATGATCAAAGGTCAAGGTTTGCCATTTATGCCGAAGTTTTTTGAATCAGGCCCAAATTATATCATTATGGAATACATCGATGGTCCTTCATTACGTGATTATCTTAAGGAACAAGGGACGATATCCGAATCTATTACCCAGCAGCTGGTTAGTATGAAAAAGGAAATGAAGCGCTTAGGGTTTACTAATTTGGATCGCTGCGTCATTCGTCACATATTTGTTGATAATCAGCAGGTTCTGAAAGTCGTAGATCATGCGAATTCTTATGATTGGAAACCCATACCGGTTCGGCTTTTAGATTCCTTATCCGAACTAGGATTAATTGACCCCTTTTTGCAGCAAGTCAAAGTTTTGGACTCTGAACTCTATTCCGAATGGAAGAACTTCCTGTCAAAGCCGCGCAAGTGAAGGTGACGAGCTATTTTCAAGCTTGAGTTAATTATAGACCCAACCCTTACAAGTAATTAAATGATCCCTCTTGGAAGCAATTCGCGATAAACATGTCGCGAATTTTTTACGGCCTGCATCTTTCTGCCCTTAGAATCATTTTTTTGCCTTGGAGTTGAAGGATCTGCTGCGTGGGAACACCGACACGCCTATCGCAGTTCTAATACAAAGAGCATTTAATCACGTTCCGAACAATGGCGCGTAGAACCTATTGGATAGATACTTGACCAACCCAATCCAATTTAGTTGGAATTCCATAAATTAAAAGTAATGCGTTGGAAAAGGAGGATACAAAATTGGGTAAGGATAAAAAAGATAAAAAATGTAAAGATTGCGGCCATAGTAAATGCAAATGTGATCATAAAAGTGATCATAAAAAGTGTAAGGATTGTGGACATAGCCAATGCAAATGCTCATCTAAACAAGAACAAAAGGTAGAGCAAAACATTGAAGTGAAAGTAAACGTACCTGCTCAAGGTAATCAAGGTAATCAGGGACCTCAAGGACCTCAAGGACCTCAAGGACCTCAAGGACCTCAGGGACCTCAAGGCGCTCAAGGTGCTCAAGGCGCTCAAGGCGCTCAAGGTGCTCAAGGTGCTCAAGGTGCTCAAGGTGCTCAAGGCGCTCAAGGTGCTCAAGGTGCTCAAGGCGCTCAAGGTGCTCAAGGTGCTCAAGGCGCTCAAGGTGCTCAAGGTGCTCAAGGTGCTCAAGGCGCTCAAGGTGCTCAAGGTGCTCAAGGTGCTCAAGGTGCTCAAGGACCTCAAGGACCAACAGGACCGACTGGACCGACTGGACCAACTGGACCGACTGGACCGACAGGACCGACTGGACCAACTGGACCGACAGGGCCGACAGGGCCGACTGGACCGACTGGACCGACAGCACCAACTGGACCAACTGGACCGACTGGACCGACAGGACCGACTGGACCAACTGGACCGACAGGGCCGACAGGGCCGACTGGACCGACTGGACCGACAGCACCAACTGGACCAACTGGACCAACTGGACCAACTGGACCGACTGGACCGACTGGACCAACAGGACCGACTGGACCGACAGCACCAACAGGACCGACTGGACCAACTGGACCGACAGCACCAACAGGACCGACTGGACCGACTGGACCGACTGGACCGACTGGACCGACAGCACCAACAGGACCAACTGGACCAACTGGACCAACTGGACCAACTGGACCAACTGGACCAACTGGACCAACTGGACCAACTGGACCAACTGGACCGACAGCACCAACAGGACCAACTGGACCAACTGGACCAACTGGACCAACTGGACCAACTGGACCAACTGGACCAACTGGACCAACTGGACCAACTGGACCAACTGGACCAACTGGACCAACTGGACCAACAGGACCGACTGGACCGACTGGACCGACTGGACCGACTGGACCGACTGGACCGACTGGACCAACTGGACCAACAGCACCGACTGGACCGACTGGACCGACTGGACCGACTGGACCGACTGGACCGACTGGACCGACTGGACCGACTGGAGAAACAGGACCAACAGGACCGACTGGACCGACTGGAGAAACAGGACCAACAGGACCGACTGGACCGACTGGACCAACTGGACCGACTGGACCAACTGGTCCGACTGGTGCTACTGGAGCTACTGGTGCTCCAGGATCTGGAGGATTAATTCCATTTTCAACGGGTATTATCATCAGTGGTGCTACAGTAGTCTCAGCTGCCCCAATTTTAATGGGTTTTGGTAATCACACGGTTGAAGTTATTAACGCTTCTGGCGAATCAACTAGTCCACCAGAAGCAGGTGGTTTTGCTTTCCCAATTCCCTTTGCGGGAACCGTACAAAATTTACAAATAAGCGCAGATTTATTTGTAGCTTCAGAAGTTTCTATAAATGTGACAGCTCTTGTATATGATTTTACAGTTTTCCGCGCACCGTCATCTCCTAATGATGGGATTAGTCATCTTTCTTCATTTTACGAGACAACTACGCTGACTAGCTCGCTTACTTTTGGAGGTCCAGGTAATACGGTTACTGAGGGTACTTTCTATACAGCAACCAATATAAATCTCGAATCATTAGTAGTCGCTGAGGGTGATCGTATTGGTATTCGTATAAGGACGCGTGTAGGGTCTGATCCCTCAGCAGCTGCTATCACCCAACTCTCATTTAGCGCCAGTCTATCTTATACTCCTTCATAAGCCTCCAGCATTGTAATACTCCATTTATTTCATGGATGGGTAAACGATTCGGAAATGAACTGCCGCAGTTGGAAATATTCCGAACTAAGGAATTAACCTGTCATTTATATGACAGGTTTTAATTTTATGATCAAAAAGACCATGGAGAGTCTATAGATATAGCAAAAAAGGGGACTTCTGTGGTTACTTGGAATCTCGAGTGACTGGACCATCTGAAAGAGGGCTGAAAATGTACGTCACCCAGGATTAAACCATCCTGTACCCAATTTTCTTAGAGACGGATGGCCTCACATACATCCTCTCTTCATCCTTTTTATAATCATGGAGGAAATTTTAAAAAATCCAAAACCATGGTCAAAATCGTGGTCACAACCTGACATATAGAACACCTCCTTATTTATTTTCAAGGAGGAACTTAAGTGGGTTATATCATCGTATGGCTCTAATTAGGAAAAAGACCCAATCACGAAGAATGGGAATGATGCAGAATCCGTTACAGCATGGCAATATCCTTCGTGACCTTGGATATAATAGTTGAACGAACATCTGAAGATAGAGAAAGAGCAAAATCAAGAGGTAAACACATGGGGCGCCCTTCACAACCGAGAAAAAATATAGAAGAGGCCCTCCTAAGATATAATAGTAGAAACACGAATGGATTAAATGTAAAAGACATTGTGAAACTCACTGGTTTATAACCAATAGCCAAAATTTTTTCCAATTGGATGCTGAAATTTCCATATAAATGGATGAGTTTTCTAACATCAGCCATTCGATCAGGGACTCTTCGTTGAATGGATATTGTGATTCTCATTGTCTTTGAGATTGTCTTGACGATTTTAGAATTTGTAGAATGAATTCCATGAATCCTGAATCTTATTCAAATATACTGGTCTTTAGTTCGGTAAATCGAGTAGGAGGAGGCGCCTAGCCTCCGACCTCTCACACCACCGTACATACCGTTCGGTATACGGCGGTTCAGTTTAAGTCTGACGTAGTTTTGTATATCGTTCATATAGATTTACTAACCCTTGGTGGTGCCAATAAACATTATTAAGGGTTTTGTCTAGAATAGGACTATGCGCTATGCGCCAATAACCCTTTCTGCTATTTCCCCATTCATACGCTTTTCCAAATGGGGCGCCTAATCCTTTGAGTTTCCTCACTCTCGTTCTTGGCAATTTCCATTGCTTCCATAGGCACATCCTGAGTCTTCTTCGAATCCATGAATCTAAATTCTTCAAAACGTTCGGAGTATCAATGAGGGCGAAATAACCCATCCAACCTCTAAGGTATTGCTTTAACTTATTTATTCGGAGTTTCATGGGTTTCGGTAATTTTCTCGAGGTCATTTCCCTGATTCGTTTCTTTACTCTCTTCACCGTTTGTTTAGCCAGTAGAACCTTCGGGTTCTTCTTTGACTTCGTGAAACTAAAACCGAGAAACGTTCTGTTCCAAGGGCGATCATACTTCGACTTCTCGTAGTTGACCTTTAGCTTCAGTTTATTTTCAATGAAGCTTGAGATATTTCCCATTGCACGTTTGGCGGCTTTTCGTGTCTTCACAAAGATAGTACTGTCATCCGCATACCTTACGAATCGAAGATTGCGTTTCTCTAGTTCTTTATCTAAATCGTCTAACATGATATTAGATAATAAAGGACTTAACGGACCTCCTTGCGGAGTTCCCTCCTCACTTTTATGAAAAAGTCCGCCTATCATAATGCCTGCTTGAAGGAATCTACGAATCAGTTTGAGAACTCGTTTATCTTCAATTTTCCGCTCTAACATTCCCATGAGCTTGTCATGATTCACTTTATCGAAGAACTTCTCCAAGTCCATATCCACTACCCATGTATAACCTTCGGTTATATAGGACTTTGCCTTTCGAACCGCCTGGTGCCCTTGTTTGTTAGGGCGAAAACCATAGCTATTCTCCGAAAAGGTTGAGTCATATATCCTGGTTAATATTTGGGCAATGGCTTGTTGAATGAAACGGTCTAGAACGGTTGGAATACCCAATAGCCGAACTCCGCCGTTTGGTTTCGGGATTTCGATACGACGGACGGGCTTCGGTTGATAGGTACCCTGTAAAAGGGCAGTTTTCATGTTGTACCATTCGGTTGCGAGGTGCGGTCTCAGGTTTTGAACCGGCATTCCATCTACACCATGGCTTCCCTTATTTCTTTCTACACGCTTCAATGCCTGTATTAAGTTTTCCCTCTCTAGTATCTGTTCCATTAACATCGTTGATATCCTTTCTACGTGGATAAATGGTCTATTTGTGCCTTTATCTGCTCCACCCTTTTGAAGTTCCCCGTGTATTCACCACATCTTCCTTCAAATAAGTTCCGTTAGGAATTGTTTGCTTCTTCGCAGATAACGAACGCCTAGTATTCATCCTCCTTAATCTGTTCGGTCCTTCCTTATCTTCTCGAGTAGACAAGTACTATGACCTCTGCTGACTTCTGATGATTCAGCTGTCCATCACTGGACAGGTTACCAAGTGTACTTGGCTGTCATCAGACCTCCCCGGGTAAGAGTGCAATCTTTCCCTCCATCTATCTGCTTCATTTACTCTGTACCACCTTCGGCAGTAAGGACTTTGTTTTGTTTCGCAAACTCATCCAATGATACCTAGCCTTATATGAAGTTCGTGTTCCTCAGACCGAAGGTTTGCCGCTTGCTTCCTTCAGATTCCACGTCACCGTGGACACCCTTGCATTAAGCTAACCACTACTACTGCCTTCATGGTTCGGGACTTTCACCCTATAGATTGCACCCATGCCGGGCGCACGAAAACAGGTTGCTGCAGCAACCTCTCTTATGAAGTAAAGCACCTGTTTCGTGATTAAGATTTATAGAACAATTTAAACCTTCCCATCAAAACGTTGGGCAATTGGTTTTACACAGCCACAAAGGATATTGTTGTTAAAAGTAAGCATGGTTTATTCGGAATTCATTGCAATAAATTAGCAAAGAGAAGATTTAGTATTCTTGAATCTGGACATATTGAACAATAAGTCCTACTAACTACGAATAGTGAGTATTAAACTATTAGGGGCTGTTATATACATTATATATTCTATCGAGGTATATTTTAAAATATATAAAATCTTTACGGGGGTTAATCCGACAGTTTTCAGAACATGCAACATTTTTTTGAACTGGTAAAGGATGGGGATTTGACTGAAACTACGGAATTTTTTCGTAGGGCTCCAAGAAGCTATTTGCTGAAACACAAGTGAATTTTGCATTACAGAAAAACTAGTCCACTAATTGTCATTCTAAATTAGACCTGATCTTATCTTCTGTTTTTTTCTGACTTGTCCTTTTTACAAGGATAAACCATGGCTTAAATAACAATCTTACAGATACTAAAATTGGTCAAATCTAATCTAGACTAGATTACAATCTAAAAAACCAGACTAGACTAAATTTGTTCTTTCATTTCCATGATAAAACCTTACTTCTTGTAACTATCTATATTTGACCAAATGGCATTTTAACCAGCAGACGTCCATATACTATTTTCAAAGGAGGAAGGAAATTGGTGTATAGACCTACCGTAAGATACCCGGATGTTTATAAAAATTATATAGAGAATGTATATAAAGTGACTGATCTAGATCGTAATCAAATTATCCGTTTGGCCTTATTTATAGCCGCACATTCAAAAGAATATAAAAGTATTCTCCAAAAACATAAAATTGCTGACGTCCCTCTCCCCTGCCCGCATTGGGGGCGGGATGAAGAAAGTTGCTGGAAAGATCAAAACTATATAAAAAAACATAATCTAGCCCCATTCAAAATTACTGAACAGGGTGAAATTAAGATTACTTTGAGCTAATTATTTCTTTTTAGATTCATTTGTGCTTTTTACGTAATGTAGCGTGGATGCCTTGTTAGCAAGCTTTTCAGCCAGTTCCTTTGAAATATCTTTACTCATTTCGTATCACCTCACTAAAAAAAGCCTTGCCAAAAATCCTGAAATAAATACCTCCCTCCACTCTTGGCTTAGCAAAACGACGTAACCAACTAACCAACCAACCCAAAGAAAAAGGCAATTTTGAAAGGGGAATAGCAAATGGGAAAGGTTAACCATTTGAATCCGGTTCTATCTTCATCTAATAAAAAAATGATTGAAACGCAAAAAAGAAAAGTTCGTTCGGATAAGCTGCATGACATAAAGATTCCCGTGGACGAATCCGTAGACATGATATTAAGAAAGGAATCCCGACGATACTGGAATGGGTCTAAAACAGCCTTTGGCACAGAGATACTGTTATTTGGACTTACACAGGTGCTCGTATATCCTGACGTCACCTATACGGACCAGCCTTACACGGTTCATTGCAAAGTAGATCATGCAACTTATCAAAAAATAGGCGATTATGCGGACGTTTGGAAATGTAGCGTTCGAAAAGCAGCTCATCGAATATTTGTAGAAGCATACAAAAAGAAACAACTAGGGGGCGTAACCGATGGGGAAATATAGCCAAGCCAATCTTATTGATGAAGAACTATCTTTGATTGGATCATCAAACTTTATCGGGAAATTTCTCCATAGAGTAAATAAATCTTCTACCGTCTTACTGAGTATAGACGTTCCCTTGAATCTATTTTTAAGAGCAGAAGTTTTTTGTGAAGATATTCAAGACCTATCAGACATGCATTTCGAACAAAATGACTTAATGAATCTTTTATATAATGACTTCTTACTTTTTGCGAAAAAGAATCCAGATTCGAAGTCCTTATTCCGATTGCTCACATCATTGGATCAGTATGCTGGTAAAGATTCAAGACTTGAAAAGTATGGGGAAACTACCTTTAAATTAATCCATAAAGATAAAAACCAAGAAATGAAAACGTTGAATTTACGAATGAGAAGAAAATTCGCTTTGCGTGGAGAGGTGTTGCTTGCAGATATGGATGAAGTTCAGCCAGAACATGGCTACACATTAGAAAAGGTATTTGAACTTCTTTATATTGATTTTATTGATAAATTCCGAAAAGGTAATCATGCAGGTGCCGTAGAAAATATCCTACGCCTTCTTGATAATGACATTGAATAGAAAATACACGTAAGGTTATATGCTTTAAAATGTATGGCACACATATACCGTTGATAGGCTTAGCTCACATACCAAAAACTTCTCTTGTTGCGAGTTTGAGATATTAGGTTCACCACTTATCCTATCCTGCGTCTTTAACTTAAATAAGTTTAACAATCTAATACTCACATCAACATAAATATCAAACACCACTTTAACAAAAGAAATACCAGATCATTTATATACCTACCCATATTCATGGAGCATGATATGTTTGGATGGAATATCTTCAAAAAAAATAAGCATTGTTAAAATGCTTATTTTGCGTTTAACCACTCTTTCATTTTATCTAAGCTGACTGTATATGGACGTTTAATTAAATTCCTTTCATATCTGGACAAGGTACTATGGGAGATTCCCATTTCCTTAGCAGCCTCTAAAATGCTTAATCCCCGGTCGATTCTTTCCTTATTAATCGTCTCAGGGGAAACCTGTTTTTCTTCAACCATCTCCCTAGTTGCAACAGCCTCCCTGTCCGTCATACCCTTCAACATAGTTAATAAATTTTCTGTGTCATAGTCCTGATCCTCAATCAATAATAAATCCTGGTAATCTTCCATTCCCGTGATTTCATTAGGTGGGATGATTTGGACACGAGCCTTTAACCAGGTGTTAGCGAACCAATTTCTCTCCTGCTCTATTTGCTTCTCAAGGTTGTTTTCCTTATAGCTCCAACCTTTAATTATTCCATCTTGCTGCAGAGTATCCAATATTTCTTCAAATTGTTCCTTAATCCTTGAACCATATCTCGGGTTCACGTCCAAATCCATGACTTTTAAAAGACCTTTATCTCCCCCGATAAGATAAGCCCTAAGATAATCCGCACTCTTCTGGCGAATTCTCCATTGCCAGGACAAGTACCTGGATAACCGTTTATGGTACTTTTGCTTAATAGGATGGTATTCGAGAGTCTTTAATGCAAGAAGCCCACTGCTTCTTTGGGAACCGTACAAGAAGTTGGCAAGCAATTCCCCCGGGCGAATGCTACATTCATAAATACCAATCGGGTTATCCCCCCGGTAGGCTACAGTCACGCTATCCACCAAAAACAAGGGATTGAACTGCACTTGTCCAATTTCTTCAAAATCTCCCTGATCCTCATTGATGAACCTCAAATTCTCTTTTTCAATTCTGATCCATATCGTTGTGAGTGCGGCCAATCTTTTCATGATATCATCGCGCTCTTTTTTCCGGTAAGACATTTGGTAGCCGTCTAAATCTTCCTTCCTCCCTTGCAATCTCCTTAAATTCAAAGCGTCATCTGTATGGAAATGAATCATTTGGTCCTTATGAGTAGCCTGTTGCATCCAAAGAATAGAGACAATATCAAAAATGTCTGCGGTTAAGTCATCCATCGACGTGATAGCTTGAGAGGTGAGGTTTTTCCATTGTTCAATGGCTACATTCGATTTCATCATCAGATAATCATTTTCTGCCCTAACCTGAGCCGTCGCCTCTAACGCTCTTTCCGCAATTCTTGCAGTAGGAATCTCAGTAGCAATGTCGAATTCATTTTTACTGATGGTCTCCCTTAATTTGTGAAATAACAAGGCCGAACCGGACTCGGCAAAATTTTGATTCAACAGGGCATTTATCACTTCCCTGTTGTTAGACTTTGGAGAACTGGGTGAATTCTCTTCTTCTACTGTCTGTATGTATGGAAGTACAAAATTTCTAATTTCTTCTATGTAATCATCGACCCATTGTTCCATATTCTCGAATTTCAATTCATAATCTTTCACCAAGCTATCCAAAATCACAAAAAATGCTTTTAATGTTTGGCTAGGCTGGTAATCATCTTGACCTGACATAAGATGATTGATATCCATTTTCCATTCAACATAGATTTGAGGATAATCTGGAAAAACCGTTTTCATGACATTCAAAAATTTAGTTTGCAGGGTTTGTATCATTATTCTTTAACCCACCCTTCTTTTATTGACTCTTGGTATTCAATTGCGTACTGTTGGATGTAATCTTGAAAAACCACTGTTTCCAAAATACCCAAATCATGCAGAATGCTAATTGACTCAAAAGAAAGAAACTGAACGATCGGTTTTTTTTCTAGGATGGCATTTTTCAACTGTTGGACGTCCTTTTCCTGATAAAGGATAAAATTTCCCATCTGTTCTTTGATGTCGTTAGGGGAATAGCTGGTATCTTTAAAAGGTTGATTATGCGTACATTCATAGACCATCTCCCCTTTTATATAATAAGTCCTGACACTAAAATCTTTCCCAGCTTTATAAAATTCGATTTGTTTTCGAAACCAAATGGGGCCACTATATAAATGGACCACTGGTTTAGGAAGCACGCCACGCAGTTGATAGGTGGAAACCTTTCTCCGATCCCATCCGAGAATTTCCCCCACCTCTTTAACTCCAACTAAAAAATCCATATCTGTTCCCCTTTTAATCTAGTAATATGGTAATTATGAGTGAGTAGTGTTGCTTTTGTCAACATACGCTTTAAAAGAGCAACATCTTTTAGTTTTGACGTTTGCTTTCACAATGTGCACCATAAAACTTCTTCTCTGTAGCAGTCTAACTCTATTGCCAAATTTAAATTCCAGACTGGGATCTTGACAGCTTATCATGTTTTCAAGTTGACGTTTCCTCTCACAATATGCACAAGTCTCTTTGTATGGATTTTCTTGTGTGTATTCTCACTAAAATCTATAACTTTCGGTGCCTATTTTGCATATTCCACTTTAAAACTCAGCTACCTTCACAAGAGAAGATTAGTTGGGTTTCGTTATTATTTACGTCCAATCACTAAGCTGGTTTTGTGCAACTTGTACAACTTCTGCGGTGAATACGTTCAATTTGAGTAAATGGCCTATGAATCAATCTAAAATAACTGTTTGTGACTCATAATCAGAAAAGTCCTTATTTGTATCAATAATTGATAATGCGAAAAGGAGTTATTGAACGATAGCAGCTAATGGTTATTCAATTAAAGGGTGCGTTTGTGAATTAACTAAAGCCCAAATTCTCAGTGTTGTAAGCTAGAGATTGGGCTTTTATTATAAATATAAAAGTTACAACCAAATCCTTACGTGAATTTTTATTTCCTTCTGTTCAATAAAAGGGAACATGACCGGATACTTGCACACGTTGTTGTGCAAGTTTTTAAATTTTCGTTCCATTATAGATGATCCGTTTTTTGATGAGAATGTGGTTATATCAGCATTTCTTTCAACTCTATCATTTAAGGGACGTTTCCTTTTTCAATGTGACCTTTATATGGTTTACATCTATTCTTTCATTTGACGTTTCCTCTCACAATGCGCACACCTTTATATGGAATTGCATCTATTCTTCCTCTTGACGTTTCCTCTCACATTGTGCACACCTTTATATGGAATTGCATCTATTCTTCCTCTTGGCGTTTCCTCTCACAATGCGCATACCATTATTTGGGATTGCATCTATTCTTTCATTTGACGTTTCCTCTCACAATGCGCACACCTTTATATGGAATTGCATCTATTCTTCCTCTTGACGTTTCCTCTCACAATGCGCACACCATTATTTGGGATTGCATCTATTCTTTCATTTGACGTTTGCTCTCACAATATGCATACCATTATATGGAATCTTATCTGTTCTTTTCGACATGACGTTTGCTCTCACAATGCGCATACCATTATATGGAATCTTATCTGTTCTTTTCGACATGACGTTTCCTCTCACAATGTGCACAATGATAAGGGGATACAGGTTTATCTCCCGTTAACAAAACATCTTATAAACTCGACATCATCTTGCACATCTCATACATCCATAATAAGCTGTGCAACTTTTTCCCGTTTGACGTTTCCTTTCACAATGTGCACAATACCCTATATTTGATCTGAAATTTTTAAATGCATTTTGATAAACATCCAATTACACCCCTAAATTACCAACAAAAATTTCAGCCAAAATTAAGAACACCATACAAAATAGTGCCAAAATAATCTCTTTTTGTTCTAAAATGATTAAAATGACGTTTGCTCTCACACAAACTTGCACACATTTCTGTGCAAGTTTTTTTATTCATGCCCATTTTCGGATGGACTATTTTATAAAAACATTGATATATCAACGTTTTTCCGAATCCCCTCCCCTATAAATTCATGACGTTTCCTTTCACACCATGCACAAACCTTGTGAAAAAATGACGTTTGCTCTCACACAAAATTTTTTAGAGTTTTTTTCAATCCCTTGCCCCCCAAGGGATGAGCACCCGTTGTGCAACTTTGAAAATCCCTTAATAAAGGACACCATTTCCTGTTTTTCCATTCTGCTATAATTTAAACTAGAAAAATAGGCGAGAGGAGTGCCAAAAATGAAAGAATCTAGAATAAGAATCCATGGTTTTAGAATGCATCACGCTATCTTAAAAGAATTCCATTTTCTTCGTGATCAGTCATTTGAGCGCCCTCCTGCTTCTGCCTATGTCGTATATATGACCATGTTAAATCAATTACACGTAGAACAAAACCAACGAGGCATGCTTAAGGAATATAATCTTTCTTACTGGGCAAAGAAACTTGGAATTTCTTATTCTACCTTATGGGGAGGAAGAAAGTTCTTAGAAGATCATCATTTTGTGAAAGAGGAAATCCACGAAGGGTTACCTGTTATCGTGTTAAAAGATGTTGAAAAGTATAATACACCTGAACTTAATGGTGTATCTCTCAACTACCTAATCATACCGCATGCCCTTTTTGAAACGAATATTTTAGCAGAATTCGTACGTACCTCCAACCCGGAAGGAATTGAACTTCTCTTATCCTTACTAAACCAGTTCCGGACTG
Organism: Peribacillus sp. B2I2; assembly: GCF_041261685.1. NCBI lineage: Bacteria > Bacillati > Bacillota > Bacilli > Caryophanales > Bacillaceae > Peribacillus > Peribacillus sp. B2I2. The sequence continues at coordinate 175,407 of NZ_JBGCCB010000002.1, forward strand.
GTCTGTCTTTCAGCAAGACAGGTGAAATGGAGAAAATCAAACAAGAACGGACTATGAAGACACTTAAACTTCAACTAAACAAAAATGCAAAAGGGGTTCGTAAAACTTTAAGCGTTTTAGAAGCTCTATTTTCCATCGAATTTACAGGGGTGGAGATTCGTGGCAAGCAAATATGGATAAAAAAAGCCTCCTTTTCCTTGAAGCCGGAATGTGTGGAAGAAAACACGGATGAATTCAATGTCAACTCACTAATGGCGAAACTTTCCAAGGAGCTCACCTACTTCTTTGATGGACATCAAATTAAATTTAAACCAAGGGACCAAATCGATGTCATGATTTCCTATAAACAGGAAGTAATGAATAAACTGAACTATCTTATGGATGAGGACTATGAAAGCTTCACCATACGTGATCGATTCATAAAAAATTTCTTTTTACAAACAATCGATCAGATAGGAATTCATATACATACAGAAAAACAACGAAAAGGGTCTTTCCATTTCTACTCGATTGGCGCCTTTTTCAGAATGGCCTTTAGAAAGTACCTTCCTGGGGCCTTAAAAAAGATTCCTTATGAATTAATCCATGAAGCCAAAATCAAAGAATACACTAAAACCGGCCAAGCGCCAGAGCTGCACGGTGTAATTTAATAGCTTAACCAGCCTTGTGAAAAAATAGGACATTCACAGGGCTATTCGAATTTACTCCAAAAAAGCAGAAAAGCATTTACTTATAACAAAAGTCTTTCCTTCCCACATCTGCAACAGTTTTTGGCAGATTTATTGAGAAGGATTATTTTTTTACGTCTATTTGTTTCCGAATGTTGCCTTGTGTAATAGTGGATATTATAAATATCATACTGTGTATTTATGAATAGTTTAAAAAAAGCCCTGTGTATATGTGACTTCTTTTGCATTCTATATGTGGGAACGTGGAAACTCTGTTATAGCAACACTTAAGAATGGCTAAAACTCTTGTGCCACAAGGGATAGACCTAACAATTGAAAATTGCCTATTAGTTCTGTTTCTTTTAATAAATTTGTTTTCTCTTATTAAATATGCTTTTTTATTAAATTTGTTTATTTACGAAGAAATCCCTTCAAACTGAACAATTAAATATTAGATTTATATGAAGAAATATAAATATAAATAAACTGTCTTTCAAAAGATTACATATTGAATTTATGGCTTATTCATTTATCTTTATACAATCGCCAATAGATATCCAGAATATAGATGTTAAGCTGTGAAACGGACCCCATCCTAGAGAACCGTTCACGAAAATCGATTTTACCAATATTCTAGTTCTAAACCATCAAAAGGATACAAGTTTAGGCCCCCTTAGATGGGGCCCTAAACTTGTATCCTTTTCAATTCAACGTTATTAAGGGGAAAGGTCTTCCCTTTCCCCCCTTACTTGCTATAAATGTATAGAGAGCCAATGAGAAGCTATAGACCATCTTTGATCTTCATAAAGCAAAAGGACACTTTAATTCCTAATTTGAATCAGAACAATGAAATGTAAAAAAGTCATTTTGCGATAAAATGCAGCCAATTTTTTTCTGGAACAAAAATTAATAAAAAGGATTCATTAATCTTCCATGGTTTGTTCTAGAACTTTACTTTCATTTGTTAGATGTGCTGTTTCAGATTTTAACCTTTTTTCTAAAGCGAGTGACTCTTCTTCAATTTGATTAATCTTCTGCCTTATTGTTTCAATTTCTTCAAGAAACTCCACTTCAATATGGTCAGCTTTAATGTCTCTTTCATCCACCAGTATTTCAGCTTCTAAATTCAGAGTATCTTCTGTATTTTTTTTTGCAAAAAATGAGAAAAAGCCTGTATTTTTCTTTTGTTCCAAACTTTTACGTAACACATTCGCTGCTTGTCGATCCATTTTGCGATTTAACCGATGATTTTTAATCTTTTCTTCGATAACTTCAATTTGTCTTTGTCTATCAGCTATTCCCGTTCTCCGTCTTAGCAACTCCACTTCAATTAGATTGATCGTATTTTGTAGAGTAAAGGTTCTCATCATTACATTCTGCCTTCTATCAAATTCTGAGAATAATTGATCTAAGGTTTCTTCATTATATTTGCTCCCTTTTGCTTTCCCGCTATTTTGTTGAGGGATCGATTTTAGCGATAACTTAACTTGGATATCGGAGATTGTTTCGCCCCTCTCAATTGCCAGTAAAGTCATATGGATTTTAAAAACGCTGAGGTACGGCAATCGTTTTTTCCTGCCCTCTACATATATCTCTAAGTATCCCTCTAGCATCCTGACGTAATACCTTAGGGTCGAATTAGCTATATGAAAGATTTTATCGGAACAATCAGTAGTTGAATACATGGCATTCGGATCTAACTCTAATATATCTTTCTTAAATAGATTGCCACTGTATTCCTTATCAAGGACCAACGAAGTATATAATGCATCGTCACGAAGTGTTTCTTTAATTAAATCCTTATTAGCCTGGACTCTATTTGTCACGATAACCCTCCTCTTAACGCTAGTTTAACTATAGCTTATTTTTATCTACCTATCGCTAAGCGTCAATTTATCTGTATCTATAGTTTACCTACTAGATAAAGACTAATCAACTACGTTTGCTGGCTTTAATAGAAAAATGAAGTGAATCCAACTTAAACTAATCTAATCTAGTTTATTTTAAAAGTATCAAACGAATAAATTAGATTAGTCTAGATTAATAAGTGGATTTCTCCTTTGTGAATTAAGTTAAAACACCGATAACGTCAATTTAACGATAAACAACGGCGGTATAAAAACATTTAGCGGTAATTTGCGGAGATCTATAGTTTGAAAAAGGTAGTTAAAACACCGACAACGACAACTTATCGCCAAATACTTAATGAACATTAACCAAATATTTAATGGTTTTGTGTTAATATCTAGATTAAGATCTAGATAGCGCTAGTTTATCGATGAAAGATTAGCGATAGAACACCGATAACGCTAATTTAACGCTAACTTATTATTGACTTTAATGAAAATTCTCTATATATTGGATGTAAGTAGAATAGATTAAACTAGATTAGTTTAAAGGAGGAAAATCATGACAAAACTTGGTTTTTTATTTAAAGAGGATTATTTAATCGCAGGAGTAGATAGTGGGAACATCTCTAATAAAATTACATATATCGATCAAAATGGAAATGTTGTTTCAATAAATATAGCTAGTATAATCGGGGAAAACGCTGAAACTACTGCCGAAGATATGCCAGATGAGAGCTCAGATAAATCTTTTCCCGATGATATGATTCTACATTTACATATTAAAAGTAAAGCCTTACCTAAGAATCGAACAAATGCTTATTATACAGTAGGGGAATATGCTCAAATTTCAACGAATGACAAAAATAATTTAAGAGAAACCAGCAGTGATGCAAGAGATAAATTAGGGAATGAAATCCATGTAGTAACAACTTTAGCGGGATTAGCCTTAGCAGCTTGGAAATCGGGTAAGACCGATAAGGTAGACGTACCATTGAGTTTTGGACTTCCAATAGAAGAGGCCAAACAGGCGTCTTCGGAAAAAATAAACTTGTATATGGGTGAGCATGAAATAACAGCAATAAAAGGGCCATATAAAGGAAAAACCATAACCCTTAACATTACGGATGTTCAGCTTAATGTGGAAGGCGTAACGAGCTACTTGGCATTGGCCTTTGATTTAGTAGATGGGGAAGTGGTGGAAACCGAATTTTCATCACAAATCCATGACGAGTTTGCCATTGCTGATTTAGGAGCCGGAACATTGGATTTAGCTCTTTATGATGAAAATGGTTTAAATTCAACTAAATCTACAAATCATCTGATAGGTACAAATAAATATATTGATTTAATTATGAAAGAAGCAGCAGAACTAAAGGAATTTGACAGCATACGAAGCCGTTTTGAAAGGGTGGGTAAAACACCTAAGATTTCTTTTACACGTGAAGAATTCATGAGGAAGTTCATTAAGCCAGAAATCGATAAAATGATTATAAAACCTAAATATTCTCCTGTCTTTAAAGCGACATGGCAGTCCAAAACAGCAGATATCACAAAGATTGTTGATAAATACACGAAAGAATATGCCGAAGAAGTGAAAGATAAAGTCATCCGGTATTTTGTTGATACAAACGTTGGGCAAATGATTATTGTTGGGGGAGGACTTCTCTTCGCCTATCAATACTTAGCTGAACTTAAAGATGAAGATTGTCTATTTCCTCCGAATATTGATCAAGCCAGTTTCTTTACTAGTAAGGCATATCTCTTGAAAAATATTATTGCTGAAATTGAAAAGCAATCAATTGAAGCTTGAAAATTAAAGAAATGAGAGCAACATCTTTATTTAGTTGTGATACAAGGTGGTGGTAACGTTGTCCAATAGAAAAATCACTCCAGGTCGAGGTATTCAATATACCCCAAAAACTTCGATAAAATGGGCTAATGAATTTAATGAGTTGGCAGACAGCTTTAAAAGCAGAAATGAACTTATTAGCGCACTTATTGAAGATGGATTAAAGGTTCGGAATGGATCATATAAGGAACAAGGTATTTACCTTCCACTAGACGCCTTTGCGAATGAACAATTAGCAATTTTGAAAACAGAGGAAGGGCAGAAGATTCTTTATAATATCGTTTCTTTAATTGTCGGGAATCCCGAAGGGGCGGCGCTTGCCCAGCAAATGGTGCAGCCGGTATCCCAGAAAAGTAAGCTAGCTTCCTCACCAATTAGTCTATCTGAAGGGCAAGTGAATCATGAAGAAGATACTAAGGAAGGTAAGGGTCAATCTGAAGCCCTTTCTAAACTATTGAAGTTGGGGAAGATGACCAATTTAAAGGGATAAATGGAAATTTTAAATTATTATAGCACTGATATCTTAAGAGGCTAAGGTGTTGAATTAGCCTCTTTTTTTATTCTTACTCACACTTCAAATTAGGAATTATAGGCATTTGAGGGTTCCAGTGATTGGCCTTTACAGGTGTTTAAAATTTCTTTGAGTATCAAACTAATAAAAAAATAAAAACGGCAAAATGGTCCTTTTAAAGGATTTTATGAACCTTCAGAATTTATTATGGCTTTTACGATTGAAGGTAGTTCCAAAGAAGATCTTGGAAGTTTTCCTTAAGGTCAATTATGTTTTAATTTTAAAAAATCTTTCAATGTATGCTAGTTTTTTGTATTGTCTAATTAGGAGGTGACTTATGGAAAAAGAAAAAAGTTCCCTTTACGATAAATTAACGTTAGGATTATTGGCTGGGTTTTATTTTGAAATAAATAAGAACATTGAAAAAGGAATCTTGACTGATGCTATGTATCATGAAGTTAGATTAATTGAACAAACAGCATTAAGAAGGGGCATCTCACTTGAATACCTACATGATAAGGGTTCCTTTATCATTGAAGATGAGAAACTACTAAGAGGAACAACCATGCAACACTAAATCGTAGAATAAGAAGTCCAAAGATGTTTTCTAGTAATCCTTGGAAATGTAAGCGTTTTCTGTTATAATGAAAATGGGTTGGATGGCATGTGTGGCTGTCATAGTATCTGGCGTAGGCGGGGCCGATATCGGAAGAGGACTTAGAGAAAATATCCTTTTTTAGCTGAATAAAATCATACATAAACCATAAAAGTGAAAGACGATAAACCTCTTGGCTTCCAAGGGGGTTATTTTGGTGTAACTACCTCGGTTTGATTCGGTGGACGAAACGTTGGTTAAATTAGACGGACAAGTTCTGGCCCGATTAAAGAGGATAAACTCCAATTTAGAAGGGAATCGCAAAAGCTAAACCGAATAATTAACCAGAGGTGATCTTATGAAAATATCTGAATTACTAGAGTTAACCCAAAGTAAGAAAATAGCTGATATAGCAAAGGAAAGTCTTGAAATAGGTGAAAAGAAGACTGTTGAAGCACTCAAAAAAGCCGGCTGTTATTCAATCAGTGGAAAACGTGGGTGGCATTTTAATGGTGACTAAAATGTATTAAACCAATCTATCTATGAATATTCAACACCAAGCAGACGAGGATTAGACAGTGCCAAAAAAGAGGTTTCTGTAACATTAGAAAAAGCCACAGTTTTAAATAACCCAAGTTCCCAACTTTCCAATAAACCAGATAATAAACAAGTTGGAAAACCAACAATCCAACAAACCAAGAATAAAACCAGTAAACTAGCTAGGAAAAAGGTAACTTATGAGATTTAAGAACGGCTGCACGACGAATTGAAAATCAAGTCTATCAGAGAAAAGCGCTCGGTATCAGATATAGTGAATGAGATTATCAAAAAGTCATTGGAATAAATTTTCATATTTGTACCTGTAAATTAGTGTTATAACGCAAAATGACCTGTGGCACTGGATTGTATTTTTATTCACATTGTTTTTGATTTGCTAAGGTATAAAAATACCCCTGCAACCAACCTTGGAAATAGGCGGGGAACAGAGGCCATTCGCTTTACAAACTAATTTGAGAAGATCATCTATATGTATATTCCCCCAACTAATGAATCTACTATTCGGGGTATCCAAAGAGGAGGAAGTGAAGGGGACATTGATGTTTTATAGGGGGACACAAAGGGGACATTGATTAACATTTAGTGATATCACTAAATAACTGTTTTTTAATTATCATTTAAGCCCCACCTGAGAAAGTTCAGGTATCCCATGTAAGCCCACCTGAAAGAAATTAACGATATCATATAAAACACTAGGCTTTGCCTAGTATATCACCCTAGGTGATATCAGTTTTTCCTTATGCTCTTTCTCTCTTTCCTCACTCTTCCCAGAACTTCATAGCTTTTTTATCATCGGTATAAACAGTTACGTGTTTTTGTTTCGTTAAGTTTTGATAAGGTTCTCCTTCGCCAGTTAGTTTACGAAGCTCTTCATGCTGTTTTTCAACCCGATTTAACAGTTTATTTAATTCAAGAAAATCAGCTTTTTCTTTCTTCATATCATCACTCCTTTAACAACAATTTTTCAAATCCTTAAGGCTTTTTAAAACCCATTAAAGGCCTTATAGCGTCAGAAACCTTTTCACTACGGGGGGTATTTATCCTAACAATTATCATTGAATTTGAATAATAATTCCCATTCGATGGCATATTAATTACTACCTTGTATTATTAACTGCAAATACCCTTGTATCAGCCATAAAGCAGCTGGTATGAGGGTATTCTTATTTGTCCTGACTTTTATCTCCCCATAGAAGAAAAGAGCATAAGGAAAAAATGTCCCCAACTACGTTGCGGAACTAGGCAAAGCCTAGTGTTTTAATGGGTACATGAATTCTTAACAGGTGGGCTGATGTGGGACACCTGATTTACATAGGTGGGCTGACATGGGATACCTGATTTTTCTCAGGTGGGCTGATATTGGGCTGACTATTTTTTTAAGAGTAACGTTCTTGCTGCATCAAAATGAATAAAATTACTTGAAGAAAATAAAGAAGTTGAATTAATGAAAAACGCTAAAATGTTTCAATACGTTGTTTGTTTCTTCTTCCGTAATGCCGATATAACGCAGGATCCGTATTGGCAATCACACCTTACGAAAAACGTTTGGCTATTGGTTTTACAAAGCCACGAAGGATATTGCCATCTGCAGGATATTCGAATCGAAGATCCTTTTTAATACCTATAAAAAGTCGTATTACAACCAAGAAAAGTCGATTTTTAAATAAATCGACTTTTCTTATTTATTCTTATTCTACTTTTGAAACATCAAAACTATATGAGTTAGTAAATTGGTTATGAATTACTAATTCATATTCAAGATCATGTTCTTCTGCTTTTTCTACTAATAAATTCATCTCAGAAGAATTAAAATAACTTTGAACAACCGTTAATGCTAAAGCCAAAACAATAATTAATAACATTATTAAAAGTATTAATTGTCCTCCTGATATAGATATTTTAGAAAGCATAGTGATGTTTCCTCCTTATAATTTTAAAATAAGTTTAAATCCTTTTATTCTTACATTATACTATTTAGGAGTTTAATGGAATAGATTCATTTATTTGGTTGAAAGACGTTCTAATCATTTAGACTTTCTTTTCAACTTTTTTTGTTTAAAACAAAAATATTAAAGAACTAGGAGCCCTTTTTAATGAAAAATCAAAAAAAAATTTTAATTGTATCTGCATCTTTTTTAGGCTTATTTTTATTATCTATTCTAGTTTATAATTTTTTAGTTAAAGACAGTATCGTTTATTCAAATGTAAAAATAGCAATTCTGGATAGTGGAATCACTGAAGATGAGTTAATTCATAAAAAATATAATACTTTTACGAATACTGAAGAAACAAGCGATATATTTAATCATGGAACAAAGATTTATAATATCATACGCAACGTAGCTCCTAAAAATCAAAAAGTCCAATATTATGATATTCAAGTATTAAATAACAAAGGCTTAGGTTCAATTGAAAATGTTTGCAACGGGATAGATAAAGCAATTGAATTTAACGTTGATATTATATCTATGAGTTTAGGTTTTAATAATGATAGTGAAATATTACATAATTGTGTTAACAGAGCTGTAGATGAAAATATAATTGTTGTTGCTGCTAGTGGAGACACTCTATCCACTGATACCGATTATCCTGCTAAATATGAAGAAATACTTTCAATTGCTGCAGCAGACAGCGATAATAATTTATTTTCTTTTTCTTCAACTGGAAAAATAGACTTCATTGCACCAGGTGTTGATATTAAGACTTTAGATAACAAAGGAAATGAAGTTAAAGAAAGTGGTTCTTCAATAGCAGCTGCTTACTTTGTAGGAGAATTAATGAGTCAATTTACGGAAGATGAATTAAAGAAAAATGATTTAAAATTTGAAATTATTGAAAATAATGGTAGAAATTTTAAGAGATTAATATACAATGAATAATGTCAGACAATAAAAAATCTCGAAAGAGAAAGGGAAAGGGAGAAAGCAATGAAAAATCTTAAATTCATTACAGGTCTATTAGTTTTTGCACTTATTTTTAGTAGTTTATTAACTCCAGTTACTAACGCTCAAGAATCAGGAAGCAAAAACGAAGCTATTGCAAATTCTACATACTATTCAGTCAAAAATCATGAAATTGTATTAAATGAAAAAGAGGCTTTATCTGCAAATTCAAACATAGAAAAGAAAGAAATTAAAGAAGTAAAGAAATTTTTAAAATCACTAACTGATGAAGACATTGATCAGATTCTTGTAGCGAACGGTTATTCTTTAGAAGAAGTGAAAATTGATTCAGATTTAGCTCACGCAAATATTGTTTGGTTTGTACCAGTAATTATTATTGCGCTTTTAGCAACAGGTGCATTAATTTTTACAGCTCTTTACTTCAATCATAAAGAAAAACAGAATTTAATTAATAAGTGTTATGCTAATAAAGGTTATCCGGTAATTGATAGCCGTGATAGTTCAGGAGTAAATGGAACAACCAACAGTGGTGCAGCTAAATCAGCAAATGGATACAAATTCGAATGTAAAAAAAGATAAAGATCAAAATAAGACCTTGCTTCTTTTTAAAGAGGCAAGGTCTTATTTTGATTAGAAGAAAGATCTTCAATCGAAGATCCTTTTCAATTTCCGATAATTATTGATTATGTAAACTAGATTTGTATAGGATATACAAAAAAGACAGTGAAAATAAAAGGTACAATAAATACTATTCAGCATAGACCTATATATTGCTGATAAAGCTGATAAAGCTGATAAAGATTCGTTTACAGGAAAACTTCATGACTCTTATGGTTATGACCATACTTATGTAGGTAATCATGTCAGGTAATTTGGTAAATGAAATCATATTAGCTATTCAATCAGTAAATAAGCGATATAAAAAAGCTTGGCTTTTTGCTGCTTGATTACTTCAAGGGGATGCTATCCTTCATACAGGCAACAAATGGTTTAGACCTATGAAAACAAGAGAGCACATCAATTGGTGTGCTCTCTTGTTTTCATAGGACCGAACTTCAACTTATCCGACTCGTTTACCATCCCATGTTATACTCGGTGTAGCTTCCGCATAACCTAAAGCCCCAGTCCAACCAGTCGTATAATCAGGGTTAAATTTAAATTGGATCTTTCCACCCGCGTGGCCAGATGTAAACCATCTGCCTTCCAAAATCAATCGTCCCGCACTAGATGTAAGGGTACCTTTAATTGTACCTCCTGGTTGTGGGAATGTCCCAGTAATATCATTTCCAGTCTGTCTTAATGTCACTCTTCCGAAAGTTGTTTCATATTCCCCAGTAACATTCGGTACAGCTAGTTGAGGTGCTGCCTCACACTGAAGATTCATATTATTTGTGATGTTGAGCCAACCTAATATCAATTTAGGATTATGAGCTTCAACCTTCGTCGGCCAAAACAAAAAATCTCCTCCACCAACTGGAAACATATAAACCCATTTATTCTGACATCCTATTATAAGTTGTTGCTGCTGTGTTATACATTCAGTAGGTTTATATTCAGCGGTGTAAATATATCCATATAAAAATCTATCCTTTAAATATCCAGCATTGACGGGAAGAAACGAAAAAGTTGAAGGCGGTTGATTTGCAAGATCCAACCTGATTGTTGTCCACTTATTCATACAGTTTTCTGGAATGTTATATATCATATCTGTTCATACTCCTTTCTTTTACTTTTTCACATTCATTCCCCTTAACTAATACGAGTACCACTCCAGGAATTAGTGTATACAGATTCTTCACCAGTACCATAATTCCCAGAGAATTTGTTAGGTGAAGCAAAATAAAACCCTATATTTTCCACATTTCACGGGATTACACCATGTACCATCTAAAAACCACAGAGATCTGTTGAAGTCGAAATAAAGATACCCGTCTAAATTTATATTTCCATCTGGGGATCCTCCATCTACAAAATAACCAAATCGTCTGAATTTGATTTTTCCACGTGTAGTATCCCAATTTCCAGCTACATTTGGTACTGGTCCCTAACAGGTAATAGGTTCATAAGGGTATAATCCGGTGTCCATAGCCATCAACTCACTTTTATCAAAGTACCAATAACCAGTGGGGGTATGTTTCCAAAGTCTTCCCGGTCGTTGTGAGGTTTGCTCAACCCATTCTTCCTGACTATAACTATATTCAGTTTCCAGGTTATTCATGTTCTCTAACTCCTTTACGTTCGCTTCTTTATAGGTTATGGGTTATGAGTCTAATTGTTAATGGTGTTAATAATGTCATTACTAGGGTAAGAGCAACAGTTGATTCGATACCTATTCGTTCTCGAGTAACACTTGTAGGAACTAGTACATCTTTGGTTAGAGTCGATGACGCTTTCGGGTTAGCTTATACACCTGCTAATCCAGGGGATTGGGTGGCTCCTCCTCGACAACAGTACAAGAAGCATTAGATAGAATAGCAGCCAGTATTGGTCCTGTGCCATAATTGAGCTAGCTTAAGGATATTATAAAAACGAACAAATAGCAGATTATTATTTTGTATTTTGTTGGTGTCATTCATTAGAATGGCCCCTTATTATTTAGGGATTTATGATAATACAAAAAAATAAATGTCCCCACCCTTTTGTATATTTGTACTGTTGTTAATATCTTTTGTACATCCCCATATCACGGATTAGTGAAAAACGCTAAAATGTTTCAATACGTTGTTCGTTTCTTCTTCCGTAATACAGATATAACGCAGGGTAACGGATGGATGAGAATGATGAAGCATCGCAATATCCTTGTTAGCTTTGTAAAACCAGTAGCCAAACGTTTTTCTTAAAATATGGTTGCCGACATGTTCCACGCCAGCGAAGTCTGCAGCCTTATTTAATTGCCGGGAGGCCTCTGGTAGGGGGATGGGGTGTTCTCCCATCCTGGACGGGAATAAAAAGGACTCTGGACGTTTTTAGCCCACTCATAGACTTCCTGGAAGCAATTCGCGATATACATGTCGCGAATTTTTTGCGTTTTGCCTTCCTTCACTCGGAGAATCTTGTTTTGTTTGCCTTTGAGGTCCAGGATCTACTTCGTGGTCAACTTAAGCCACGAAGGCCGGTTTCACATCCTACAACAAACAGGATGTGAAACCGTTTTTAGCAGAATATAAAACATTTACTAAATTACCAACGTTTGTATATTTGTTTATATATCTATAAGACTACATAAGGATTTGTATAGCCATGAGTTGAATACATGGTGATGTGAAGGTAATAGGATGATGTATACCGAATAAAATCAGTAAGAGGTTTAGGAGGGGATTACATGACAACATACTTAGAACAATTCGCACGGAATCGGAGAAGAAAAGAAAAGACAGAAGTATTAACCGCACGCCTTCCAGAAAGCTTGTACTATGATTTTAAAGGTTATTGCGCCGAACTCGGTCTATCTATCAGTGAAGCTGTTTGTCTACTAGTAGAGCGTGAAATGAGTGGGAAAGGGAGAGTATCAGAAGAACTTGCAACTTCGGATGAATACAAAATGAATGATGATGTAGTCGAAATGGATACGGAAGTAGTCAAAGTGGTCGCAAGAAGAAGTAATTCAAATACAAATAGATTCATAACGACACAATGGCAGGTAAATGGACAGCTTCCATGTCCATATTGTGGTCGATGGCTGGTGTCTACTAATTTTTCTAGACATGCAAAACTACACTCAACGACTACGCTGGAAATTTTCACGAATGAGAAGTATAGGGAGAAAATCACTTCAATGATTAAGGCGAAACAAGAAGAACTAAATTAGCAACCATTGTCATTAGTTCAACTAACTTGCCCTGTTACAGTGGATTCGTACCATTAAGCAGTTGCATTGATCGTAACATTTGCAGAGTGCGATTTGATATTTTTAATTGTCTTAAATAGTCCAATTCGTGACATGCAAATAAAGGTACGGGCATTACCATCACAGATCTTAGAAATGAAGCTGAAATTATCTTTGTTTAGTTAGATAACTTGTTTTTAGAATACCATTAGTAGGGGAATTTATAATGAAGCCATATAAAACATGTCAGAGTTGTGGAATGCCGCTATCTAAAGATTTATTAGGTGGAGGAACTGAAAATGACGGTAGTACAAGTACTAAATATTGTAGTCATTGTTATTTAAATGGTGAATTTACTCAAAATATTACTGCGATAGAAATGCAAGAATTTGTTCAAAATCATTTGATGAAGAATATGAAAATGCCTAAATTTATTGCAAAGTTTTTTACTAGAGGAATCCCAAAGTTAGAGCGATGGAAGTAGTCAATTACTAGAAATCCAACATGCATCTCCCATCTGAAAAAAGGAGATACTAGATTTTAAAAGTATCTTCTTTGTATTTTTGAAACATTCCCGTTTTTATTAAACGATACGAATTTAAGGGCAATACTACTTACGAATTGTAGTATTGCCCTTAGTTTTTCACATCTGAAACGACTTTATTGTCTTTATCAAAATGAGACATTGTTATGTTCAAGCTATTGTTTCAATGAATTTAAAAGAAGGTTCTGATAAATTCAGGAAATATGCCTGGTCATTTTCTTACTATCAAAAATGTTATTTTCCCTAACAATTATAATAGTGACAAATAAATTATATGTATTTAGATATAGACCTCGCTAGAATATTTTAATTTAATATATACACAAAGTGGTGGTTTGTAGATACCCTTGCATAATGTTTTCGTTTAGGAATTCAATATGTACGGAGTACCAAGTGTAAACAACAAAAAAGTTAAGACAAGAACATCTCTGGTAACTTTCTTTGTCCACTTATGCGTGAATGGGTGTTGAGTCAGCGGGTTGTTACTGGCAAGAGTTTCTTCTTGATCCGCAAGGTGATCTCTGCTTGTTTTTCCTCAGATATCACCTAAATCTCTTCTTCCCGTTTTATCGGGGAGAGGTAAAGGCGGGAAATCGGACATTGAAGATTATGGGAAATGAAATAGCACAATTAAAATGCAGATTCATTAAGTTAGAGAGTCAATATAATAAGCCGAGCTGTATTGGTCGGTTTCTTCAAATTTGATTCCTATTTCAAGAGAAACGCTCCATTTTTATCCTTCATTGTTGCAGTATTCACTATGAGGAATCAGAGTGAAATTAAATGAATTTATCAACTATCTTTTAAACTAGAAATAGAAGTAAAAAAAGCCATAGGGTTCGTAAATGTACACTTTCGAACAGTGACGTTAAAGTACGAACTAGTTTCAAGAACTTACTTTGACTTTTACGAACGTTTTGAATGCGTCATTTTATTTTTAAAAATGAAAAGCTAAATGTTTTTAGTAGGATGTTTGGGGCTGTTCTCCCTTCCTAGACGGGAATAAGGGGCACTGGACGTTTTTTTTGCTAGTTATAGAACTCCTGAAATTAATTCGCGATATACATGTCACGGATTTTTTGTGTTTTCCCTTCTATGACCCGGAGAATCTTGTTTTGTTTGCCTTTGAGGTCCAGGATCTGTTGTGTGGTAAGTTTGAGAAGGTCCCTGACACGCAGGGCGGTTTCGCAGCCTACAACAAACAGGATGTAATCTCGTTCGAACAATGGCGCTTCAACGCCCATTTCATATCTTCTAACTGCTGCTGAACACGAATTGGCTGCAGAACTTTTGGTTAGTCATCTTGATCGACCTTTCTTTCTTCATTTTAAACCCGGCTCCTTCCCCCTTAAAACCTTGTTTGAATGTCCGATTTTTTTCTTTTTTCAGTAAAAAGAGAAAATCATAAAAAGCCAATGAAATCAATGTTCTGTTTTCACGAAAATTACAATTATCATACTTTCAAAACCGAAAAGAAACATCCCCATGGTTAATCAGTGGAAATTTATTATTTCGCAAATTAAATTCTATTCATGATAAGATAAAAAAAATCAAATACTAGTAAGGAAGGAGGGAGTCAATCAATTCTGGCTCTTTCCTGCCTTTATTGCCCACCCGATATTTTGGAGGTTTTTTTTTGAATGTTATCGTAAATAAATTTAAAAAAATGGGTTACAAGCATGTTTCTTTGTATGCCATCATAGCACTTTGTTTTGTCGCCTCTGTTTTCTTTGTTAATCACAATTATTCATTCTATGAACTTCCAATAGCGAAAGTCATTAAAACAAATCTGGAAAATACAACTGAATTGAATGATATGTATCAAAATGAAGATCGACTATTTACCCAAAGTATAATAGCCGAATTACAAAATGGAGAAGAAAAAGGACAGCTTATCCATTTAAAGAATGAATATTCCTCATCCGGAGCTTATGATCAAGAATATCAAGTTGGAAATGATTTATTTGTTTCGATTGATACGAAGACAGAAGAAAATTCAGAGTTAACTGGAACCATAAAAGACGTAAAGCGTGATAAATTTGTGTTGATTGTAGCTTGGATTTTTATCGTGACATTACTTATCGTTGGTAAAAAGCAAGGACTGTTTTCAATTATAAGTTTGGCAGTAAATGCCATTTTGTTGTCATATGCATTAGATTTTTATTTGAATACATCAGACATTAGTTTGGTATTGATATGCAGTATAAGTATCATTCTATTTACGGTCCTTTCCCTTTTACTCGTTAATGGTTTTAATGAAAAAACATATGCAGCTATTATTGCGACACTGTTAGGGACTTTTTTATCGCTGTTCATTACTTATCTTGTTATGTGGTTAACTTCCGAAAATGGCCTTCGATATGAAGAAATGCAATTTGTCACTCGTCCTTATAAAATGGTGTTTATGGCAGGGTTATTTATCGGATCTTTAGGAGCCGTAATGGATATAGCCATTACCATGTCTTCTTCGATTTTTGGGTTATATGAAAAGAACAACCACATATCAGTAAAAGCACTTAAAACTTCAGGATTAGAGATTGGAAAAGACATTATGGGAACCATGACAAATATTTTGTTTTTTGCCTATATAAGTGGCTCCATACCTATGATTATTTTGTATTTGAAAAATGCTTCTGCATTGGGATTTACCCTTTCCATGAATCTTACATTGGAGTTGGCCCGTGCCCTAGCTGGGGGTATTGGAATCGTGTTAACTATTCCGATAGGTCTATATATTTCTATTTTTTTCATTAATCGAAAGAGGGAAAGATAATGAATGTATTAGTGTTGCTAGCGTTCATATTATTAATATTGATGATCTTGATAGGTGGAAAAAAAGGAGCACGTTCATTTTTTGCTTTTTTTCTAAATTTTGGTGTGGTACTTTTCACCATCATTTTTATGACAAATCCAAATAATGATCCGTATATCGTAACATTGATTGCATGTACGGTGATTAGTTATATTAATTTATTTTTTATTAACGAAGTGAACAGTACAACAAAAACAGCATTCATTTCTACTATTATCACGATTGTTATTGTCCTCTTTTTTATTGTTCTTGTGACTGAAAATGCGATGATACAAGGTTTTGGTGAGGAAGAAATAGAAGAGCTTAGCATCTTTTCCCTATATATTGGAGTAGATTTTGTTAAAATTGGAGCTTCAGTAATTATTATGAGTACTATTGGCGCCATTATCGATACAGCCATGGCCATTTCATCTCCCATGCGAGAAATGTTTCATCACAATCCATCCATTAGCAAGAAAGATTTATTTACATTTGGATTAAGTATGGGGAGGGATATCTTAGGAACAACTACGAATACATTATTTTTTGCCTTCTTTGGTGGCTATTTGGCATTGCTGATATGGTTTAAGGATTTATCCTATTCTGTTGGAGAAATCGTAAACTCAAAAATATTTAGTGCTGAAATGATCACTATATTTTGTGCTGGAACAGGTGTAGCCTTGATAATTCCTATAACTGCCTTGATTACTGCTTATTTTTTTGTGAAAACAAGAGAAAATAAAGAGAAAGTTATATAGGTTTCATGGCAAACAGGCTTATAAGCACTCATTTATATAAGAGGAATAAGTCTTGATGGTGTTCCCTAATAGCATTGCAAAGAGTATCCATCTGGTCTGTTTAATCCTCTTTACGGAGGGAGGTAAGTTTAGTTTTGCTAGCCTTCAATAAGGGCCATTATATGAATACAGATAGAAGAATGAGGCTGCCAATTGGCGGCCTTTTGTATGACTGTTTATAAAATCATACATCCAGTGTTTACTATCTTTTTTTTATAAGTTAATTCTCTGATAAACAATAAAACATTTGGAAAAAATACCCAAATATTTTATTGTCTCTTTTTTCAATGAAAGGTAGTGTTTCTAATGATTCTATATAACTTCAATTAAAGGACGTTTGATTTCCACCAAGTCTTTTTGAAGGAATGTTAAGCCTGGTACTGTAAATGTTCCAGCATCAACAGCAAAGTGATTAATAAACAGATCAGGATCGCCAGGATGTTCAACTCTTAATTCATAATGGAACGGAACTACCGGGATACTACGCGTTTCTAGTCGGTTAGGCTGTATCGTTACAGTCAGGGTAGTTGCGACAGGACTTCCAGTGTTCCAGTTGATAATCTGGAATCTAATAGTTTGAGCAGTCGTACTAAGGTTAACTATTTCTATATGGGCTGCGGCTTGTCCTACAGCTGTGTTTAATACTCCTGTTGAAAGAATCTCAAAGTGTTCCGAAGAGCTACTTTCTTCGTGACTCATATATAGCACATCCTTTTTATATAATCATTAGTTGTGGAGACTAGTCTTTTTAAGTCTAAAAAACCAATGTAATATAGCATATTATCATTTTTCTAAAAGGACACGGTTTTTGTTTACTACCTTTAGCACATTTTGTATTAGGTTATCGCCAGCAAATCTCTTTACAGTCACATAGGATCTATGATCTCACATAAGGGTTAACTCTTGTAAAAATATTCAAGTACTCGTTCAATCTATCTAGTAACCTACTTTCCTTCTATATCATTACTGATTTCTTCATTTATCCGAATATCCCTTGAAGTCCAACCCTTTTTTAGCTAATTGAGCCTCACGTGTTAAGTTATGATTCACGTACCCACAGGGAGATAATCCCAAGGCTTTTATAGACCAGCGTCAATTATGAAAGCTGCTCTTTATTGAGCAGCTTTCCAGGTGTAATCGCTGGTTCCCTGTAGGTTGTATGAGCTCATATAGGTACTTATCTATGTTTTGTTTCCCAATCAAAATTAATTTCTTTATCATCCCAAGGAATTCTTTTCTCATCTGGTTGGGAAGGGTTATACGACTTTGTCGTACAATACAGAACTGTTGCTGGATTTTCACCAAGCACACGGTAACCGTGAGCCACACCTTTGGGAATAAGTAAAATACTAGGATTGTTTTCGCCCATATAATAAACATTGGTTTCACCCTTGGTAGCAGAGTGTTCTCTTAAATCATATAAAACGACTTGAGCATTACCTGATGGGAAAAACCAAAGGTCGTCTTGCTCTTCATGGTAGTGAAATGCTTTGATGACGCCTGGATAAGATGTAGTCCATGAAAGTTGACCAAAATGAGATAAAAGATGGTCATCATCTCTTACCACTTCTGCAAAAAATCCTCTATCATCACAATGCTTAATCAATTTCTTAGAAATGACACCTTCAATGGCCATTTTCATCATCTTCCTTTTTTAAGTATTCATGTAATCCTTCTTTCCAATTTCGCAAAGAGATCCCATTGGAATTCAACTTTTTTTGACTTAAAACCGAATACATGGGTCTGGGTGTTTTAAGACCGTATTCTTCCGTAGAAACAGGGATGACTACAGTTTGTGAGTTTAAGAATGTTACAATTTCGGTTGCAAACTCAAACCAGCTGCAACTTCCAGAGTTTGTGACATGATAAATGCCATGCGGTTTTGTTAGTAGTTTATTAATCGCTATTCCAAGATCTTTCGTGTAAGTAGGACAACCATATTGATCTTGAACAACACGGATTTCTTGTGAATGACGGGCTAACTTTTTTATGGTATTGACGAAATTTTTCCCCTCATGTCCGTATAACCATGACGTTCTAATAATTGTGGAACTTTCATTAGCAGCTAGTGCTAATGCTTCGCCGAGTTGTTTGCTTTTTCCATAAATCGTTTGGGGGTCAGCAGCATCTTCTTCTTCATAAGGTTCACTTTTTTCTCCATCAAATACATAGTCAGTACTAATATGAAAAAACTTCACTTTTTTCTCCTTTGCTTCACTCGCTAAATAATAAGGTCCAATACCATTAATTAAATAAGCTTGATCTATATCCGCTTCGCAAAGGTCAACGTGTGTAAAGGCTGCAGTATTAATAAGATAATCCGGCTGGATTTTCTCAATCATTTCTTTTATTTTCGTACGATCGGTAATATCTAATTGTTGTTTAGTATATGGATATACCACATAACCTTCCTCTTTAAATAGCTGAATGAGTTCTTTTCCTAATTGGCCGCCTGCACCCGTAATGACAATCTTCATGAGGGAGTCCCTTTAAATTTGTTCATGTGCCATCGCACTGTTTTTTCTAACGATTGATCAAAATTAGAGGTTTGTTTCCAGCCTAACTCGTTTTGTAACTTGGAAGAATCAATGGCATATCTTCGGTCATGACCTTTTCTGTCTTCAACAAATTCAATCAAGTGTTCAGGCTTACCCATTATTCCTAAAATTTGTTTTACGACATAGATATTTTTTCTTTCATTTTCCGCCACCAATATTATAAACTTCACCCCATGTTCCATTTTCAAGAATAAGAGAAATTGCTTTACAATGATCTTCTACAAACAGCCAATCTCTTATTTGTAGACCATCCCCATAAACAGGGATTTTAAGGTTACGAAGTGCCCTATTTACAATGGTTGGGATGAATTTTTCCATGTTTTGAAAAGGACCGAAATTATTACTGCATCTTGTCGTAATTAAAGGTAATTTAAATGTCTCATTGTAAGAGCGCACCAATAAATCTGAGCTTGCTTTTGTAGCTGAATAGGGGTTGTTTGGTGAAAGAGGGGATTCTTCTGTGAATGGTTGTTGAGTCGGGCTTAAAGTACCATATACTTCGTCTGTGGAAATATGGATCATTTTTTTAGCATAGCCTTTGATTAATTGTTGTAATAATTGATAAGTACCTACAATATTTGTTTGTATGAATTTATCTGCACTTTGAATACTATTATCAACATGAGACTCCGCGGCAAAATGAATGATTGCTTCATAATTTTGATCCATCACAGCTTCAATATCTTTCTCATCTACAATGCTTCCTTTAATAAAGCGTAATCTAGAATCAGATGTTAAGGTACGTATCTCTTTAGGATGACTTGCATACGTAAGAGAATCTATAACCGTTATATTGTATGAAGTATTCTTTAGCAAATAGTGAACAAAGTTGAGACCGATGAAACCAGCCCCGCCTGTAACTAGAAGATTCATAATTGCCCTCCTTTCATTGAGTCGTTGTTAATTTTCTATTAATCTTACAAGGTATTGCCCATATTCATTTTTCTCTAATGGTTTAGCTAAGGCAAGAAGTTGTTGTGGTGTTATAAACCCTTTACGGAATGCTATTTCTTCTAAACATGCAATTTGAACGTTTTGCCGATTTTGAATAGTTTGGATAAATAAGGAAGCGTCAAGTAGTGATTCATGAGTGCCTGTATCTAACCAACTAAATCCTCTGCCAAGTAACTCGACATTCAGTTGATTTTTTCTTGAGGTACCATTCATTGACTGAAGTGATTTCATATTCTCCACGATCAGATTTTTGAATACTTTTAGCAATATCAATAACATTATTATCATAAAAGTAAAGGCCCGTAATGGCGTAGTGAGATTTAGGGATAACAGGTTTTTCTTCCAAGGATATTACTTTGTGATTTTCATCAAATTCTACAACACCAAATCGTTCAGGATCTTTAACATGATAGCCGAATATAGTTGCACCGTTATTTCGAGTAACGACTTGTTTAAGTATCTTAGTGAAATTATGTCCATAAAAAATATTGTCTCCTAATATTAAACATACCGAATCTTTTCCTATGAAATCTTCTCCTATTACAAAAGCTTGTGCGATGCCATCTGGTTTTTCCTGCGATACATAACTTAGTTTAATTCCTAATTGTGATCCATCTCCTAATAAATGTTCGAATTTAGGTGAATCAGTAGGAGTGGAGATAATTAAAATATCTTTAATTCCAGCAAGCATAAGTACGGACAATGGATAATAAATTAATGGTTTATCATAAACAGGTAATAATTGTTTTGAGACAACTTTCGTTAACGGATATAATCTAGTGCCATATCCGCCAGCTAATATGATTCCTTTCATTATTATTCAACTCCTCGAACAGTATGATAAAAAACAAAATGAATTTAAATATTAACGGATTCTAATTTCATGGGAAAAAAAGATCCTTTTCATCATATGCGCGAAGAATGAATGTGATTGGATTTTGTTCAAATGGAGTGCGATTTTTAAAGGTATATATAGATTTCTTACGAAATCGAGGTTTATGAATATGAAAAGGCTACAAAGCCATGAGGGATGGTTCTGGCGAATATGAAAAAAAGAAATTCTTGAGGATTTTCCTCAAGCTGTTCAGATTACCGATCGCTGCAATTTGTTTCATAACCTGACAAAAAAAGTGGAACAGTACTTAAAACAGCCATTTCCTCGTTCTATAACGTCAATTCAGAACACCAACCCCCTTTGGTAAGAACAGAAACACTCACCGCTGGTGATCAAGAAAAAAGGGAACTCATTCAACATGTACAAGCTCGCTATCTAAAATGAGAATGTCAGCAAATCGTGTTTGATTAGAGAATTTTTGCTTGTTAGAAAAACATTGAATAAATATTTAGGGCTAAAACACCGACTCGAAATAAGAGGAGTAGTCAGAACGATCCCAAAAGATGAAAAATTATATAGATCTTCCATGAAAATGAACGCTTCTCTTCCACCGAGTCCAAACTCACTCGTGACGTCGCGTTGAATGTGACCGTAGGCGTTCTTCGCTCGGTGTTCTTAGAGGGAACGGGGCTGAACATAGCCTCTGTTATATTGTAATGTTGTTGTTCAACATGGTGAGTTTTCATAGAGTAATATTTTCTATTTTTTACTATATATATATAAATCGATATAAAAAATTGAGATGATGAAGGAAATGGGTAAGGATTATAAAATTCACTTAAGAATCAACACGAATCTATGGTCGTGTTGGATAAAAGGGGGATGAATATGTCATCGGATCAAACTCCACTATTGACAACTCATCTATTTGTTTCAAACCAGAATAAAAGGGATGGATTTGAAGAAATGTTAATGAGATTGGCTGAAAGTGGCATCACTGTGAAGTTGTATGGACCTGATGATGCATTATTGGATATAAATCCTAAAAATCCTCGCGTCTATGTCTCATTGGGAACGGGATGGGAAGAATTTAGTACACTAAATGGCTTACCTGTACACGAGAGAAAACGTTGGTTACATTTCAATTCTCCTGCAGAAATTCAACCATCCAAATTATTTTACTGCTGGCTCAGACGGACCGATCCACTCCCTGAAAATAAAACTATACTTTCTACTCGTTTTTCTTCAGATACTCCCTTAGTGTCCATTTTCACAGCTAGCTACAAGTCTAAAGAAAAGATTCAACGACCTTATCGCTCTCTATTAAATCAGACGTACTCCAATTGGGAATGGGTTATTGTAGATGATTCTGGTGATGAGGATGAGACATACAATCAAGACTTACTCCCTCTAAACGATCCCCGTGTAAGGAGATATCGCCAAGATTCCCGCAATGGTTACATAGGGGCAATCAAACGGTATGCAGCAGGTCTATGTACAGGGGAAATTTTAGTAGAAGTAGATCATGATGATGAGCTAACTCCTAACTGTCTAAAGAAGATTGTCGATACATTTCAACAACACCCCGAATGTGGCTTCGCTTATGGAGATTGTTCAGAGGTGTACGTAGGGAGCCACCATGCACATTGGTATGGTTGGGATTGTGGTTTTGGATCCTGTATGTACTATCGAGTCTGGGTACATGAAATGAATCGATGGCAGAATGTGCAAAAAAACACTACCATCAATGGGATTACCATCCGTCATTTGGTCGGTTTACCAAATCATCCACGTGCGTGGACGAGGGATTTTTATCATCTGATTGGAGGACATCGCGAAGAGCTTTTAGTTGCAGACGATTACGACATGCTAGTTCGGACTTTTCTTTGTACAAAGTATGTAGCGATTCCCGATTTACTCTATATTCAATATCGGAATGAAAATGGAGATAACTCTACTTTTAGTAGAAATCAGCAGATTCAGATCCTTGTAAAAGAACTAAACAGTTATTATAGTCACAGAATCTACACAAGGGTGAAAGAACTGGGTTTACCCGAGGATGTGCCATATAGTCGTGTATGGGAGACAACTACAGATAATCCTGCGCGGAAAACTGCCCATATCATTCATGAAGAATTATCCAGAGTTTCGATCCTATTTCCTATTCCCCACTCATGTCCTACAAATGAACATACCCAATTATTTGAGACTCTTCAAAAGGGTATAGAAACCAACTTTAAAGAGATCGAAGTAGTTGTTGTAGGTCGTGTTCCTGCAGAAATCGAAACCTTTGCGGCGAAGGCGCCTATGGGAGCCATCCGGTGGTGGCCAATGGAGCCTAATGATCCATTAGAAACGTGTATCCAATATGCCAAATTTTGCTCTTCATGTTTGGAGAAAGTTGTCGTGTTACCTGAACCACTTATAGGATGATAATTGTTGCTGCTATAGGTTAACAAAAATTGCCCATACTTGACTATTTCAATATGAACCTTACTTTTTCTCAAGAGGTTTAGGCATAGCAATAAAAATCAGCTGATTTATGTGATTTAAGATTTTTTTCCTGAAAGTGTCACCTCACATATCCGTCTAGTTTGAGTGACTCTTTATAAAAAAGCAAACTAAGCAGCCTGAGATCTATTAAAAGGACTCAGGTTGTTTAATTTTTGTTGAAACCTTTTGATTATAGAACTGAATATATTGTTGTACAGCAAATTTAGTGTACCAAGGAAACGGGGCCAAGGGAGCAACCGGAGCGTTTTCACGATAAATAATGGGGACGAAATTAGATGAAGGAGTACATCGAATCTTGGCCATCAAATGACTCCTGAAAGTCAAATGAAACGTAATTCAAAATAAGAGTAAATGGATGAAGTTGTATCACGTTATAAATTCCTAAGAAAACACTATTGATTTTTCCCTCAGTAACAAAGAGACAAAAGGCAGCAATTTTCTTCTTCAAGAAGCCTTGTTGTCTTTTCATGTTTCTAGGCGGATATACTCAGGGATTTTAAAATGGTTCTTTGATTTTAACAATTGGGCGGACTTTATCCAATCCAATAAACTCCAGATTCATAGAATAAAGTAATGTTTTGTGAAAAGGAGGATACAAAATTGGGTAAGGATAAAAAAGATAAAAAATGTAAAGATTGCGGCCATAGTAAATGCAAATGTGATCATAAAAGTGATCACAAAAAGTGTAAGGATTGCGGACATAGTAAATGCAAATGTGATCACAAAAAGTGTAAGGATTGTGGACATAGCCAATGCAAATGCTCATCTAAACAAGAACAAAAGGTAGAGCAAAACATTGAAGTGAAAGTAAACGTACCTGCTCAAGGTAATCAAGGTAATCAGGGACCTCAAGGACCTCAAGGACCTCAGGGACCTCAGGGACCTCAAGGCGCTCAAGGTGCTCAAGGCGCTCAAGGCGCTCAAGGTGCTCAAGGTGCTCAAGGTGCTCAAGGTGCTCAAGGCGCTCAAGGTGCTCAAGGTGCACAAGGTGCTCAAGGCGCTCAAGGTGCTCAAGGCGCTCAAGGTGCTCAAGGCGCTCAAGGTGCTCAAGGTGCTCAAGGTGCTCAAGGTGCTCAAGGTGCTCAAGGTGCACAAGGTGCTCAAGGTGCTCAAGGTGCTCAAGGTGCTCAAGGACCTCAAGGACCAACAGGACCGACAGGACCGACAGGACCAACAGGACCAACAGGACCGACAGGACCGACAGGACCGACAGGACCAACAGGACCGACAGGACCGACAGGACCAACAGGACCAACAGGACCAACAGGACCAACAGGACCAACAGGACCAACAGGACCAACAGGACCGACAGGACCGACAGGACCGACAGGACCAACAGGACCGACAGGGCTGACAGGACCGACAGGACCGACAGGACCGACAGGACCAACAGGACCGACAGGGCTGACAGGACCGACAGGACCGACAGGACCAACAGGACCAACAGGACCAACAGGACCAACAGGACCAACAGGACCAACAGGACCAACAGGACCAACAGGACCAACAGGACCAACAGGACCAACAGGACCAACAGGACCAACAGGACCAACAGGACCAACAGGACCAACAGGACCAACAGGACCAACAGGACCAACAGGACCAACAGGACCAACAGGACCAACGGGACCAACAGGACCAACGGGACCAACGGGACCAACGGGACCAACAGGACCAACAGGACCAACGGGACCAACAGGACCAACGGGACCAACAGGACCAACGGGACCAACGGGACCAACGGGACCAACAGGACCAACAGGACCGACAGGACCGACAGGACCAACAGGACCAACAGGAGCCACAGGTGGTGGTGCGATTATCCCATTAGCATCCGGTGGACCGGTTACACTCATTAACGACATACTAGGTGTTGGTTTAGACACAGGAGCAGCAATTGGGTTTGGAAGTTCTACCCCTGTTGGTGTAACTAATCCTATCATTTTGGGTGCTGGTGTCGGAACGTTGCTATTTGATTTTGCTTTTGTTGTTCCACGGGCCGGAACGATCACATCATTTGCAGCTTACTTCCGTACTGTGTTGGCTGTAATAGCTGCACCAATTAGAGCAAGTATATATATTGCATCACCAGCATTAAGCAACTCATTTGCCCTTGCTTTTACTCAGACATTAGCACCCCCTGCAACCACATTATCCAATAGCTTTGGTCTTGCTTCGCCGATTTCAATCCCGGTTCTTGCTGGTGATAAAATATTAGTTGTGTTTGATATAGATCCAGCGACGACTACAGGTCTTACTGTTGAAGGTTTTGCAAGCGCGGGTCTTAACATCGAGTAAAAATCAATAACTGTTAAAAATAGGAAAACATTTAAATTTAGTTGCAAAGTAACTGCGTTTTATATTGAGGAAGGATTACTCTTGAGTAATCCTTCTATTTTTTTTTATCGGATTCTTCGCTAAAGGTTACCGAACAATCAAGCAATGGACGGAATTATTCCTAACTTAATAAAACCATGCACATAATAATTAGCCCCAACACATCAAGAGGTAACTGTAAAAGGACCGTCTGAAACGGCTAGTTCTATGTTTGCTTCCAATAATGGGATTACTTTACTCTAGACCTGTATAGAGGAACGGTTATCCCACAAATGAAAGGTTGAAAATCCATGGAGAGTTTTATTAAACCTATCCATTAATCTAACTGAAAAAACTGAAATCAATATGGAGGGTTATTTGTTTTATTAAAATTGATGTAAATCTGTACGTAAATTTTAATTCTGAATAGTATGTTTTATCTGGAATTTTAAGGTGGGGGTTTATAAAATTATGAAATATTATCCTTTAAGGATTACTTTATTATCTTTGATTGACATGATTATACTTAGTGGAACCTTTTTATTATCATTCTTTTTTGTGCAAGGGGAAAAAATAGGGTTTACCTCATTTAGTTTTCATACAATTAGTATGTTTGTATATGTTGTTACTTGTTATTTTTTTCTATTAACCTCAAAGTCTTATAAAACATTGTGGCGTTACTCCGGTCTTCGGGAAATACTAACAGTAGTGAAATCCCTTATAATTGCTAATTTACTGTACTTTATTTATTACTTGTTTTTCTTAAATAACCAATGGCCATTTACTTTCATGCTAATCCTATATCTTTGTTCCACTGCTGCCATCAGCGGATTTCGGGTTTTTTTGATTTCAAAAAATCAAATGTTTTTTCCTCATAAAATTTCTCAAAAAAGAACATTGATCATTGGTGCTGGCGAAGCAGGTACAAGAGTAGTTGATCAAATTATGTCATCAAAGGAATTAGATTATAACCCTATTGGATTCATTGACGATGATACTAAAAAACTTAACTTGCTAATTCTAGGGATACCGGTGTTAGGGAAAAGATCCGATATAAAGAATGTGGTAAGTCAGAATAAAATAACGGATATAATTATTGCGATGCCTACAGTAGCTAAATCTGAGATTCAAGAAATTGTAAAAATATGCAAAAAAACAAAAGCTAAAATTAATATCTTGCCTCCCGTAGAAGAAGTAATTAACGGCCAAATATCACTTAAACAAATTCGTGAAATTAATTTAAAGGACCTTATTGGAAGAGAAATTATTCAGCCAACAAAGAGATTAAAAGAATACCTCGTAAATAAGTCCGTACTTATTACGGGTGCTGGTGGATCGATTGGGAGTGAACTGGCCAACCAAGTTGCTCAATGTGAACCTAAACTCCTCATTTTGCTAGGGCATGGGGAAAACAGCATCTTCGACATAGGATTGAGAATAAAGGATAGGTTTCCTAATATTGATACAAAATTAGTTATTGCGGATATTCAAGATAAACACCTTATTGAACAGGTATTTAGACAATATTCTCCTCAAATTGTATTCCATGCAGCAGCACATAAGCATGTACCATTAATGGAATCAAACGAAGGGGCAGCTGTACAAAACAATATATTCGGTACAAAAATTGTTGCAGAAACATCTAACCGTTTTGGTGTTGAGCGTTTTGTATTAATTTCGACGGATAAAGCAGTTCACCCCTTAAATATAATGGGAATGACTAAACGAATAGGGGAACTGATTGTTCAATATTATTCAAAAGAAAGTTCAACCAAATTTTCGATTGTACGATTTGGAAATGTTCTAGAAAGCCGAGGCAGCGTCATCCCCATTTTCAAAAAACAAATTGAGCGTGGTGAGCCAGTGACAATTACACATCCAGATATGGTCCGTTATTTCATGACAATTCCAGAAGCCGTTCAACTTGTTTTGGAAGCAGGGGCCTTATCAGAAGGCGGAGAAGTATTTGTATTAGACATGGGCGAGCCTGTAAAGATTTCAGATTTAGCCAAGAACTTAATCCGTTTATACGGCTATGAACCAGACCTCGATATCCCCATTAAATACACAGGAATTCGGCCGGGTGAAAAATTAAATGAATCTTTATTTTATGAGGATGAAAAAATAAAGCCTACGAATCACCCTAATATTGTGATTGCAATTCCCCACAATAATAAAATGGTACATTTAGATATGAATATTGAAAAATTAGAACAGATTGAACCGGGGACCATACGCCCAATACTAAGTGAAATATTGCAAAATGAAGTAAAATAAGCAAGTCAGGAGTTTACAATTCTTAAAATCCTTCATGAAGGTACTTATTGATCCCTGTTTGAGAAGACAAAAAAACCGATAACGTATAACTTTATCGGTTTTTTTGTGCTATCTATTCTTATAGAAAATGGATGTTGCAGCAGCATCTTAAATCTAATACATCTTTTTTTGCTTCATTAGTTGTTTTAGAAATAAACAACTTTCTTTGGTATCGGACAAAGATTATGTTCATATTAATAACCTGATAATGTAGAAACGGGATATAAATTTGGAATGATGAAGCATTTTAAGTTGGTAAAAGGAAGAAAGGTGATTTTATTGAAGGAATTTTTACCATTTCATTTGCCAGATATCGGGAAGGAAGAGATAGATGAAGTTGTAGATTCATTAAAATCTGGGTGGTTAACCACAGGGAAAAAGACTAAATTATTTGAAGATCAGTTTGCTGGATTTTTAGGAAAGGGAATGTATAGTGTTGCTGTGAACTCTGCTACTGCAGGAATGCATCTTGCGTTGGAGGCTATCGGGATTAAAAATGGAGATGAAGTCATTACCACACCTTATACGTTCACTGCAACTGCTGAAGTAATCCGTTATTTCGGTGCTAACCCAGTATTTGTAGATATAGACCCTAAAACTTTTAATATGGATGTAAATCAAATTGAAAAGGCCGTAACTTCTAAAACGAAAGCAATCATGCCAGTTCATTTTGCAGGTTTATCATGTGAAATGGATGAGATATTACACATAGCCAAAAGATACAATCTTAAAGTAATTGAAGATGCTGCACACGCATTACCAACTAGTTACAATGGCAACCTGATTGGTACATTAGATAGCGACGCTACGGTATTTAGCTTTTATGCTACTAAAACCCTTACTACTGGTGAAGGGGGAATGCTTGTAACAAAGGACAAAAATATTGCAGAGCGATGTAAGCATATGCGTCTACACGGAATTAATCGAGACGTTTTTGATCGATACACCTCAACAAAACCCTCTTGGTATTATGAAGTAATTGCACCAGGATTTAAATACAATATGACTGACATTGCCGCTTCAATAGGAATTCATCAATTGAAGAAAGTTTGGCAATTTCAAAGGATCAGAGAAAAAATGGCAGCTTTATATGACAGTGAATTAGCGGAATTACCGATAATATTACCGCCAAAATCAAAAAATGATACACATTCTTGGCATTTATATATGATACAACTTAATACCCTGAAAATTAAAAGAGATGAATTTATACAGAAGCTGTCCGAAAATGGTATAGGATCTAGCGTCCACTTTATACCCTTACATCTTCACCCTTATTGGAAGAACACCTATCAGCTTAAGGCAAGTGATTTCCCTAATTCTCTAAGCATTTATAATAATGTAGTAAGTTTGCCTTTATATACAAAAATGACAGATCGAGATCAACAAAAAGTCATTCATTGTATAAAGAAAATTTTACAATGAAATGTCGTCCAATTTTACAATATTCCACTTGTTGGCCACCACTATTTTTCCTATTAAAAACACATCCATTCTTGGAAACCTTTAAACTCACCTAGACAAGAAGCACCAGCAGCTTCAAAGGAGGTAGTGTACTATGAATAAAGTGGAAGTTACATGGGGGGCAGCAGATGATATTTCTGGTAAATTAATATCTGATGATCCTATTCCACTAAGTACCGAGATAAATGAAAGTGTAACCAATATCTATATTTTTTTAAGAGTAGATAACAAACTTGTAGAACTTATATCTTTAAAAAAGCTTGAATGGGATAGTAATCATTTTAATTACAATATATGGTGCTTGGATTATCATGTTAATAACCAAAAGCTAGAACCTTCCATGGTTAACCATCTTATGTCTCCTTTAGAGGAGATATGTGTAAAATTATCAATCGATATCTTGTTCTGTAAAGTAAACACACATATGCATTCATATATACATGGGTTAGAAAATATAAATTTTAATTTAATGGACACATTGATTACATTTGAACATAATTTTGACAAAAACAAATCATATGAAGTTCCAGACATTTATGATTTCTATTGTACGAAGGATGTTGATCATATAGCCGAAATTATGAAATTATCCGAGCAAATATACACTACAGATAGATTTCATACAGATCCGAATTTGGATAATAAAAAGTGTGACGAATTATATAGTTCCTGGATAGAGAATCAAAGTAAAGATCAAAATTGTGATATTTTAATATTAAAACAAAGCAATACTTTAGTAGGGTTTGTAACTTGTAAACATATGTTAGAAGGTACATCTTCCATTCAATTGGTCGGAGTTCATCCGGACCATCAGGGAAAAGGAATAGGTAAAAAATTAATTAAATTCACCCTAAATCATTACTCGAAAAAATTAAATAAGATGGTCGTCGGTACTCAACTGAATAATTTAAATGCTATAAGGACTTATTTATCTACAGGGTTTAAAATTACGACGACTACACATAGTTTCCATAGGAGGTTTCAACATTTAAAAGAAAGTTAGGGAGTAAATGACTGAATACGTGATTAAAATGAAGAAGTAAATACATGAGTAAGACAACAGGAAAGAGCAACCTTTATGATTCGATGCTAACGATGTAGCCCTCTACTGAAGGTAACATAGGTTAGAAGACGTTTATCAATCTTCTATCTTAATTTCGTATTCCCAAGTTGCTACTTCAAGCCTGTTGTTGCTGTGGGACCAATACTAGGTAAAGATTTGAATACTCCGATAATTGCATTCTTTGAGTAATGTAACAAAAAAGGAGAATGGTAAGGATTGAATAAAATAAAACTACTGTATATAAACAGAGATGAAAGTAACTATATTGTTCCAGCTTCTGCATACTTTATAGACGAATTGAGTAAATTTACAGATTTACGGGTATATCATCAATCAGGCCACATTGATGATATTATAGGAAATATTAATTTTTCCCCGGAATTTATATACATTAATGGGTACGGAGAATTGGGCTTCCCCTCCATAACTGGATTAAAGGATTTGAGAATCCCTTTTGGTGTTGGATTATATGATTTACATTATAATTATCAAAATAGAAAACAGGACTTATCAAGAGAAGAAGTAAAGTATATTTTTACATGTTACAGGGATAAATTCTTAGAGTGGTTTCCAGAGTTTTCTCAAAGGATGAGATGGCTGCCCCACCATGTTTCTACAGATATATATAAAGATTATGGCCAAAAAAAAGATATTCAATTATTAATGATGGGGGCTACGCGGTTAGATTATTATCCTTTAAGGGAAAGTATTTTATTGCGGTTCAAAAGTAGACCAGAGTTTGTTTTTCATGGCCATCCAGGTTATAGAGATTTCGGAAAAGATGAAAAGAACGTGTTTGTCGGGAAGAAGTATGCAATGGAAATTAATAGAGCAAAAATTTTCTTAACCTGCGATTCTATCTATAAGTACCCTGTCAATAAGTATTACGAAATAACTGCATGTAATACGTTATTATTGGCCCCTTTATCTGCCGAATTACGTGATCTTGGCTTTATCCCTGGTGTGAATTTTGTATCTATAAATGAAAATGATTTTGAGGAAAAAGCGTATTATTATCTTCAAAATGAAGAGGAGAGAAAAGTTATCTCGTTAAACGGAATGAGAATGTCCCACGAAAAACACTCAACGAAAAAAAGAGTTCAGGATTTCATAAAAATAATTAAAGAAATTCTTAATGAGGAACAAACCAATGACAAAAATCCAAAATAAAACCATAAATACTTTTTTAGTATTTAGTTAAAAATGATAATAGAGAACAGTTTGTAGAGACAAACTGTTCTCTATTATCATGTTATTTGCTGTTAACCCTCACTTGAACAAAGGAGGGACCATGTTTTTGTTAAATCTTAAATTTCTTTATTTCTTAAAATGATTTTTAAAAAACTCCTCATTGATTAACACTTGTGAGTCATTTGGACGATATTTTTTAGCTTTATTATTATGTTCTACAGATCGTTCTTTGTCTCCAGTTTCCCAATAGCAAACACATAACTGAAGATGTGGATACCATGTTGAATAAGCCTCTTGTCTAAATCCTTGATGTTTATCTTCCTCTACGTCAATAGCTAAGCGGTACCATATAATGGCCTTTTTAATTTGTCCTTGGGATTTATAAATGTCCCCTAATCGACAAGAAACCTCTGGTCGTGGTATATCATACATAATTGACATAACAAGTGATTCTTTTTCTTTTTCTAAAATCTCAAGATTTCTATAACACTCCGCCATATTTATACAAGCACGGATTTCATCTTCTACCCACCCTTTGGTAGCTAAAAATTCTCGATAATAAATTGTAGCTTTTCGGTACTGAGCGTGATCTTTTAATTCATTTGCATAATAAAATAAATCCCTTGGTGAAAATTCTTCTCCTTTTTCCAAACGTTGTTCATAAATTTTAAGGTTGCGATCACTTTGAACAGATTGGATCGATTTATCGGATTTACGATGAGTTATGGCTATATCAGCAGGAAGAATATTTCCATAAACATCTAAATATTCATGGACAGCACCCACCCATTTGAAGTTTCTCTCTCTTTTAACTAAACGGTTTCTTCTATAACTAAAGGTAGGATTACCATATTCATCGAAAGCAATATTATAAATCATGGAAACTGCATCAATTGAAGCATCTAGATCATTCTTTAATGTTTTAAATTTTTGTTGGTCTTCTTTAAGTAAAATGTCATCCGCATCTAACCATAAGATATAATCCATCGTTGCATGACTAAAAGCAAAGTTTCTTGCAGCTGAAAAATCATTAATCCATTCAAAATCAAAAATTTCATCTGTAAATTCACTAGCGATTTCTTTTGTACGATCTGTTGAACCAGTATCAACAACAATAATTTCATCACAAATTTCCTTTACACTATTCAAGCATTGATTTAATACTTCTTCTTCATTTTTAACTATTATACAAAGACTTATTGTATACATATTTACCATCACCCCTATTGAGCCTTCTTTAAAACCCACTCTTTTTCTATAATTTTAGGTTGTTTTTTAATCGTTTATATCCGGTGCTAATTCTGCATCAATCTTTGCAAATTCATAGCTTTTGAAAAAACCACAAATTTTTAACAGTTTATTGCACCAAAATCATAAATTGTGCAGTTCTAAGCATCCTTGTGGCGATTTGCATTAGCTTTATACAACCAATTTCTTGCTTCGTCATTCTTACCTTCTTGTACCGTCTGCATTGCGGTGATTAGGAATCTGTGGAATTAGTTAAATTAGAAAGGGTTTCATCACATTTCCGTTCTATTATCCTGTAAGTCGCTGTGCTTACTTTTGCGTTACTTAAGGCATTACCATTTAGTTTATGCTCCGTTGTAAGTCGGGTGCTTGTTCAGATTGCTACATCTATAAACACTTCAGCGAGGTAACGCATGCCCGTGTTCAAATGTGGACCTTTTTAATGTGAAATCAAATCTAGTTTATTTAGTGTTAGACGGTACCCAAACCGCTGCAAAAAATATTCTTTCAAAGCTCACACCACAGATATTTATTCAAACCGTATATCGACCATTACACCAAAACGAATGGTAACTCCATTGCATGAAAAGTGTAATGGATTTTTTAATTTGGCACGTAACTAACAGGTTGAGAGGCTCGGTCACAGCCAGATTGGGATTCTTTATGTACAGCCTCTAGTCCCTGTTAAATAAAAATGAGACTAATAGGGCTACTAACTAGACCGGAAGTTGTCCTTTTGCATATAAAGGATTAATGAATGACAAAAGGGAGGCAGCTTATGAAAATCCGAAAGGCCATTATTCCGGCCGCAGGCCTCGGGACTCGATTTTTGCCTGCAACAAAAGCTCAGGCCAAGGAAATGCTGCCGATTGTTGATAAACCAACGATTCAATATATTGTAGAAGAAGCAGTAGCTTCGGGTATAGAGGAAATTATTATCATAATCGGTAGAGGAAAAAGATCAATAGAGGATCATTTTGATAAATCCTATGAGTTGGAAGATGCACTTTTACGAAAAAATCAGCTCGATATTTTAGAGGAAGTTCAGAAAATATCTAGTTTGGCAAATATCTATTATGTCCGCCAAAAGGAACCGAAGGGGCTAGGACATGCAATTCTTTGCGCGAAAAGCTTCATTGGAAATGAACCTTTTGCTGTTTTGTTAGGAGATGACATCGTTATGTCTGAAACACCTTGTCTGAAACAAATCATCAATGTTTTTGAGTATTGCAACAGCTCCGTCGTAGCTGTTCAGAACGTACCGGAAAAGGATGTCAGTAAATATGGCATTATTAAGCCAAAAGGGACAATGATTGAGCCTAACCTTTTCCATATCGATTCTTTGGTGGAAAAGCCGAAAAGGGAAGAGGCTCCCTCCAGATATGCGATAATGGGGCGTTATGTTTTAAGGCCTGAGATTTTTGAAACACTATCAAAGCTTCCAGTTGGACATGGTAATGAACTACAACTTACCGATGCCATAAATGAGCTAAATAAGCAGCAGGCCGTATTAGCATATAACTTTGAAGGAAATCGATATGATATTGGTGATAAAGTCGGATTTATTAAGGCAACAATAGACTTTGCTTTGCGCAGGGATGATATAAGAGACGAGGTACTTTCCTATTTAAGGGATGTAAATAAGAAAGAAAACCAGATTATAACGAGAGAGCTTGAATAATATGAAAATAGCTGTTTTGGGTACAGGTTATGTCGGGCTGTCCACTGGTGTTTGTTTGTCAGAAATAGGGCATAGTGTCATTTGTATCGATACTGATGAACAGAAAATTAAAAGTCTGCGTCAAGGGATTTCTCCAATTTATGAACCGGGTCTGGAGAATTTGCTTGCTCAAAATGCTACAGCGGGTAGACTGCTATTTACAACATCTCATCGAGAAGCGCTAAATGGTGCCGAGATTATCATCATTGCTGTAGGAACACCGCAAATGGAGGATGGGGGAGCAGATTTATCGTATATTGTGCAAGCCGCGAAGGATATTGCTGCGAACCTAGTACAGAGTTCTGTAGTCGTTATAAAGAGTACTGTGCCAGTTGGTACGAATGATTTCATCAAGGAAATTATAGATGAACATTGTGACGAAAGGGTAACCTTTAATATGGTTTCGAATCCTGAATTTTTAAGACAAGGGTCAGCTGTTATGGATACGATGCAACCAGATCGAATCATCATAGGTTCTGAAAATAAAGAGGCGGCTAAGAAAGTACAAGAAATGTATCGTCCGTTAAATGTACCATTTATACTAACAAGTATTAGAAGTGCGGAAATGATTAAGTATGCTTCTAATGCTTTTTTGGCGACTAAGATTAGCTTTATCAATGAGGTTGCCAATTTATGCGGAGCAGTCGGTGCAGATGTTAAAGATGTAGCAAAGGGAATGGGAAAAGATAAAAGGATTGGAGAAGCGTTTTTACAGCCCGGTATTGGTTATGGAGGGTCTTGTTTTCCAAAGGATGTTAAAGCTTTGATTCATACTGCCAATTTAAATGGAGTACATTTTTCCCTGTTAAAAGAAACAGTAGCGATAAATGATTTTCAGCAGGAACTCCTTGTAACGAAAGCGATAAATCGCTTGGGGGATTTAAAAGGGAAAAAGGTTGCAATGCTTGGTCTTGCTTTCAAGCCAGAGACAGACGATATGAGGGAAGCACCATCAATCAAAATTGCGCGTTCATTAACCAAACTGGGAGCAGAAGTGGTAGCTTATGATCCAGTTGCAATAGATAATGCCAAGAACATATTAAGGGATACAATTAGATTTGCCAGCTCAGTCCGCGAAGCGACATTGGATGCGGATGCTGTATTTATTGTCACGGAATGGGATGAGTTTAAACATTTAGATCTGGAGACATTGATGAACACAATGAGCCAACCAATTATTTTTGATGGTAGAAATTGTCTTGAGGAAGATCGAATCAGAGCTTGCAAGAAAATTGAATATTATCCAATAGGAAGACCAGCAATTGTTATTGGAATGACATAAATGGTTAGCATTTACTAACATCTTTATTAACTCGAACATGATTCTTTAAAGCCATATGATAAAAGCTCACGCATTCAAAGGGTGGGTTGTTATATAGGCGGGCAAACCTCAATGCAGCACCTTTGATCGTTCTTAGGTGCTTTTTATATTTCTTTAAAGAAAAATCTACACCGACCATTAGAGCCATAGATCAACTTCAACTATGCATGTAGAATGATTATCATTGCTTGCCAATAATGTTGTGTCATTCACTTACTTTAATCCTCTTTGTATGTTTCAAACACATACTCACTGTCATTTAGCTTTATCAGCCTATAGCTAATGACCTTCCACAACTTCCATCTCAATTTTAATGATTCCAAGGAAATTCGATTCCATTTAGTCCATGCGTACCTATAGATTCATACATAATATACTTGAAAAGGACCAGAAAATTTATTTACTATGCTTGAAAGGAGAGCATTTACTTGCACACAGTTATGCATTTGAATTTAAGGGTTGACCCGACCCAATATATCTCACAGATTCGAGAAGTTCCTGATTATGATTATATTCATATGGTACGACAACCTAAGTATATGATAGATCTTTCCCTTTTGAATGAGAAGGTTCATTATCTCAATGAAATTTTCTCCCCAAAAGAATATGTGGAAAGAAATAATATCTCCCTCTTACATGCTCATCATGGTCAATTAGGGATGTTATTACTTCCGATTAAAGAGGAAACGAACCTTCCGTTGGTAACAAGTATTCGAGGCAGGGATGCAACCCTGGCTAATCAGCCCATTGGCTATCTAGACAACATGAAAATGCTATTTGATCGAGGGGAGCGTTTTTTTCCAGTTTGTCAGTATTTAGCTGATAAGTTAATTGCTTGGGGTTGTCCTCCAGAAAAAATTAGAGTGTTATATGGGGGGGTTGACCTTAACCAATTCAAATACCGAACTCCACATAAAGGTGGCTCTCAAAACATTTTATCCATCGGTAGGTTGGTGGAAAAAAAAGGACATCACATCTTAATGCAAGCTTTTCAAAAGATTAGAGGTAAATTTCCAAATGCAACCCTGACGATTATCGGAAGAGGGGAGCTTGAAGAACATCTCAATTCTTTGGCAAATCAACTTAATTTAGGAGATTCCTTTCGTTTATTAAAACATCTCCCTAAAGATCAAGTACGAGATCAAATGACCAATGCCGATATATTTTGCGCCGCGAGCTTAGAAGCTGCCGATGGAGATGTAGAAGGAATACCTAATACATTAAAAGAAGCTATGGCGGTTGGCGTACCAGTGATTTCGACCAATCATGCCGGAATCCCTGAATTAATAACAAATCACAAAGAGGGAGTTTTAGTACAAGAAAACAATGTAGATGAACTGGCAGAGGCGCTTGAATTTATGCTAACAAATAGAGAGTTGTGGGAAACATTTACAGTAGCAGCCCGTAAAAAAATCGAACAAAACTTTGACCTCGTCCAACAGCTTCAACAACAAGCTGAATTTTATGATGAACTTGTAGCCCCTTATAAAAAAGGTAAACAAAATTCAGCAACACCTCGCAAAAAAGATAAAAAGAATAAAAATGATAAAAAAACCCATAAGAAGACTAAACAACAAGTTATATATGATCGCGAATCAATAAAACCTAGTAAAAAAGCCGAAAAAGCTAAAAAAGCCCTTGTTTATATGCAACAGCTTCAACAGCAGACAAAAGATAAAGTCAAAGATGAACTTGTAGCATCCAATAAAAAAGACAAAAAAGATAAAAAAGATAAAATTCATCAGAAGGCTAAAGTTGTGGATGAAACAATAACATCTCGTAAAAAGGAAAACAAGGTTCAAAAAGCCGAAAAAATCAAAAAAGCGCTTAATAAAATTCAACAGCTTCAACAGAAGTCTATAGATGAGCAGTTAGGAGGAGATTATGGAGGATTTTAAAACCATTACTGTAACCAAAGGTGAAAAATCTTTGGAAATTGACAATCCCACTACCCATGCACTGATTGGAATGGGTGCTCAAGGTGCAGTATTTAAACTATCAGAAGATAAATGTGTGAAAATCTATTCAGACCCGGTACAAGCGAAAATGGAGGAAGAAGCACTTAAAGCTGGACAACATTTACCCTTTATGCCTGTGGTGTATGATACAGGATCAAACTATATAGTCATGGAATATTTTAATGCTCCAACTTTAAAAGAATACCTGAGAAATTGTACGTATATCCCTGATTCTATAGTAAAGAAACTTCTCTATATATTAAAGGAATTAAAACAAGCAAAATTCACCATGATCGATGCCCCTCTACGCCATATATTTGTCGTTGGTAATGAGGAACTTAAGGTGATTGATCATGTTAATTCCTTCAAAAGAATGCACCCCGTACCATTAAAATTATTACGAGACTTAAAAATAATCCTATTAAAGGACTCGTTCTTAGCCCAAGTGAAAAAGCTCGAACCGGACACCTTCAATGAGTGGGACAATTATTTCAATCAAAATAGTTTGGACTTTAGAAACATTACCGTCCTCTCTGGAGGGTCAGGTAATGGAGTAAAAGTGGATAGCGCTATTACACAAACACTAATTGGAAAAGGGCATCAAGGTGCTGTTTATCGAGTGTCTGAAGACAAATGCGTAAAACTTTACGGGAAAACGGAACATGCAAATGAAGAAAAAAAGGTTCTTTTATCAAGTCAAGACTTGCCTTTTATCCCGAAAGTCTTTGAAACTGGACCCAATTATATTTTAATGGAATATCTATTAGGACCAGATTTAAACACGTTTCTAAAAAAACAGTCTGTACTTTCTGAGGAGATTACAAGACGATTACTCTATATATTGAAAACAATGGAAAAATCAGGTTTCAAACAAATTGATGCCCCATTAAGGCATATTATTGTTACTAGGGATGGTTTTAAATTAGTCGATCATGTCTACTCGTTCACACGTGAACAAAAAAGACCTCTCGAGTTATTTAAAGACCTGAGAGAAAGAAATTTTTTAGATTCTTTTCTAGAACAAGTGAGGGGGATAGATCCTGATACGCATGCTGAATGGACAAAAACCCCAATTCCATTAGATGAAAATGATAATACGCTTGTAGAGTCATAGTTATGTAACTTGAGAGTATCATGCCTATTTAGTTGTAGGAATTGATTTTAAAATAAATCTCCATGGTGTCAGAATTGAATGAAAGGCAACACTTGCCTTTTAAAGAGAAAATTATAACCCAGGTGAAAAACAAGGTGAAAAACTTGTTCCGCTATGTTCATCATTTCCAAAATGGAAAACCTTGTTTTTCATTTCCTCATTCAGTCGGGAATAGTATACGGCCCTCATTGTATTGTACTGCCCATGTAGTGACAGAGGACTATGATTTACTTGAACTTTACTCTGTCGCAGTAAAGTGTCGAATGTATCAATGAATATGAAACTTTACTTCGTGTTCCAGAAAAAATATAAAGATTCTATTGTAAAGGAAGGATTGGAATTAATAATATGAACATTTTAGTAACAGGAGCCGCAGGTTTCATTGGTTTCCATCTAACAAAACGTTTGTTAGCTCAAGATATCAATGTTATTGGTGTAGATAATATTAATGATTATTATGATGTTTTTTTAAAGATCAATCGTCTCAGGTTATTAGAAGAAAACACTAATTTCGAATTTCACAAAATGGATTTGTCAAATAAAGAAAAATTAAATCGATTATTTAAAGACAGAACGATTGATATAGTCATCAACTTAGCTGCTCAGGCTGGAGTACGTTATAGCATAGACAACCCGGATTCTTATGTTAATTCAAACCTAGTTGGGTTTGTAAATATCTTAGAGGTCTGTCGACAAAATAATGTAAAGCACTTAATTTATGCATCCTCTAGTTCTGTATATGGAGCAAATATCAATATCCCCTTCTCAACCAAAGACCCAGTGGATCATCCAGTAAGTTTATATGCTGCCACTAAAAAGGCTAATGAATTAATGGCTCATACTTATAGTCATTTATATAATATTCCAACCACAGGACTCCGTTTCTTTACGGTGTATGGTCCATGGGGGAGACCTGATATGGCTTATTACTCTTTTACTAAAAATATTATTGAAAAGAATACAATAAAGGTTTTTAATAATGGCGAAATGAGAAGAGACTTTACTTATATTGATGATATTGTTGAAGGAATAATCCGATTACTCGATAATCCACCGATATATAACAGTGAATGGGATAGAGCTAATCCTGATCCAAGTTCAAGCTATGCTCCATACAAAATTTATAATATCGGTAACAATAATCCAGTTAAATTAATGGATTTCATTAATACATTAGAGAAACTAATCGGCAAAAAGGCAATAATTGAATTTTTACCAATGCAACCTGGAGATGTTAAGGAGACCTATGCAGATATTTCCGATTTGCATGCTGAAGTGGGATTCTATCCTTCAACAACAATAGAAGAAGGTTTAACTCATTTTGTAAATTGGTACAAAAAGTACAATAAATAAGGAAAAAAGAAGTAATAAAGAATTCGAGGAAAACCATCAAGAGAACCACCGTCAAATTTCAGCTGTCGAAATGATACATCCTCGAATTGGTGATGGGAAAATTAAAATAACAGATCAATCCCATTTATGAAATGCTGTTATTAGAAAGTGCATATGTGAAAAAGATTGCTGACGACAGATTCGATATTAGTGGATTTGAAGAGTACATGACAGCAAATCAATATAATGAGCAAAAACCCCAAATCAAATAAAAAGAGATGGGTATACGGGTGAATTACATGCAAGCAAAATGAATATTAAAATATGTAAGTTAATAAAAGGAGAAAGTAATTTGAACCCTAAAAAAACGAAAACTTCAGTGGTAGTTCTTAAGGAGTATCAATTGTCAGTTTTTCTCACGATGTCCCTTACACGTAATTCTACAAAAGATCCTCTATCCAAATTAAATCCTCTGTTTGAAAACTCCTTTAAAGTTTGTTCTGAAGACCTACCATACAAAGTCATTTATAAAGCTGATTCTATGTTCCCACATGAATTTCACAAGCAAGTGAAACAACTTGCAGATCAAGAAAAAATTAAAAAATTAGGTAGATATCAAGAACTATTAGTTCAATTAGCAGCCGAGAAAAGCAAATATGAATATCTTATGAAAGGGAGTGAGGTGGGATGAAAACCATTGCTTTTTTTGTGAGTGAAAACATCAAAACACATCAACGTTTTATATATAATCAAATCGTAAAAATTAGTCAATATCGCTCAATCGTAATCGGCCCATTCGACAAAACCAACCGTACAGAATTCCCCTTTGAAAACTACTATAATTTAAACAAAATTAAAGATCTAAAAAAGTTCTTCGAAGAACAAGATATCATAGCCATTCATGCTCATCACGGATCACACGGACAAGAAATTTTGCCTGTATGTGAAAAATATAATATCCCTTTGATTGTTAGCATTAGAGGACGTGATGGTTCTGACAGACCAGAAATTTTCGAAAAAAATGCTAAGCGATATTCAGCATTAAATAAACATGGTGCACACTATTACCCTGTATGCCAATATCTTGCAGAAGGATTAAGAAGTTTAGGAATTCCGGCTAAAAATATGCATGTGTTATATGGTGGTATCGAATTAGATCTTTTCCCCTATTCTAACCGCACTCTTCCTATAGTAGGCGAAATAAGAATTTTATCTGTAGGTAGACTTGTAGACAAAAAAGGATTTGTTACTCTTATAAAAGCATTTAAACGGATTTATACACAATATCCGAATGCTAGACTCCATATTATTGGAGCAGGTGAAGATGAGAAAAAAATTAAATCCGCCATTGCAGAATATAACCTTAAAGATGTTGTGATTCTTAGAGGAGCTATGGATTCAAAACAAGTTTCGAACGAATTAAAAAAAGCTCATATCTTTTGTCTAGCAAGTCAAACAGCTAAAAATGGTGATATCGAAGGCATTCCTAACGCCTTAAAAGAAGCAATGGCTAGCGGTTTACCTGTCGTTTCCACTCAACACGCGGGAATCCCTGAATTGATTGAACACCAGAGAACAGGATACCTAGCTCCAGAAAAAAATGATATTGAGTTAGCGAAAGGCATACAATTCTTTTTAGAACATCCAGAGATTTGGAACGACTATACGGAAAGAGCACGGAAAGTCATTGAAGAAAAATTTGATGTAAACAAACAAATTATTGAGCAACAAAGATTATATTCTCTCGTTAATACAAAGAAAACGGAAACTAAAACAAAAACTAAAAAAAAGAAAAAGAAAAAATAAATCAAGTAAGGAAAATTTAAAAACAATATTTATCATAACGAAAAAACAAGCGGATACCAATAGTTATCATTTAAGTAGAAAGGGGAGTGACATGGGCTATATTGAAGATTTACGCAAGCTTGTGGGAAAAAGGCCAGTCATTTTAACAGGTGCAAAAGTATTAGTGTTTAATCCACTTGGGCAGATTTTATTGCAATTTCGAACAGATACAAAGGTTTGGGGATTACCAGGGGGACTAATGGAGTTAGGTGAATCATTAGAGGAAACAGCATTGCGTGAAGTAAAAGAAGAAACAGGTTTAACGATTGGCCGATTACAATTTCTAAAAGTTTTATCAGGCGTAAACTATTTTATTCACTTACCAAATGAAGATCAATTCTATTCTGTTAACGCTTTTTATACAACAAATGAAATTATCGAAGGAACCTTGAAACCTGATGGTAAAGAAGGAAGTGCTGTACACTTTTTTCCAATCAATCAGCTGCCAAAAGATATGGATCCCGATATTAAAAAAGAAATTTGTAATTATTTAAGATTTGGCAAATGAATTTTTTCGAAACCAGCCGTATTTTCGCTCTTCTTCCAAAGAATTAATGAAGAACAAATGACGCTCTTTCCAAAGTACTGGTTGGGAATATGAATGAATCAACCTACTTTGGAAGGGAGGATGTTTGGCGATTCTACAACTCAGTTGCATGATGGAGAACTACACAA
Organism: Peribacillus sp. B2I2; assembly: GCF_041261685.1. Taxonomy (NCBI): domain Bacteria; kingdom Bacillati; phylum Bacillota; class Bacilli; order Caryophanales; family Bacillaceae; genus Peribacillus; species Peribacillus sp. B2I2. The sequence continues at coordinate 218,762 of NZ_JBGCCB010000002.1, forward strand.
GGAAGCTAAAATGTCCTTTAGGAAACCATACTCAATTGATCGCCTACAATGTCTACTAAGGTTAAAGATCGAAGACGTGACAAACAAAGCAAAACATACAGGCTGGAAGGAGATGTTTTTTAATGGATTGGAAGTCTTTATATTCTATTTGGACAAGTTACAGAAATTTAGATAATGAAATGCGTTTAATGCTTGAAGAAATGAAGGATGATGAAATAGCACTTGAAGACGCCTTTTATAAAAATTTGGAATTCGGGACGGGGGGGATGCGAGGGGAAATTGGTCCAGGTACGAATAGGATGAACATATATACCGTACGAAAAGCGACTGTAGGACTTGCTGAGTATATTCAATCGTTTGGAAACGAGGGAAAATCCAGAGGAGTCGTAATTGCTTACGATTCAAGACATAAGTCTCCAGAATTTGCATTGGAGGCAGCCAAGACTTTGGCAACAAAGGGAATTAAAGCTTATGTATTTGATGAATTACGGCCTACCCCACAGCTCTCTTTTTCCGTACGTAAACTGAATGCATTTGCCGGTATCGTCATTACAGCAAGCCATAATCCGCCTGAATATAATGGATATAAAGTGTACGGATCAGACGGGGCACAGCTACCTCCTGAAGCGGCGGATCAGGTCATTAATTACGTGAACGCGATTGAAAATGAGCTTTCCATTGTAGTGGAGGAAGAAGAAATCCTAAAGGACAGAGGGCTCATTCAAATCATTGGGGAAGAGCTGGATACTGCTTATAATGAGCATTTGCTCACTATTCCGGAAGATCCAAAGTTAGCAGATGAAATCGATGTAAAGCTTGTGTTTACACCGCTGCATGGTACAGCCAATAAATCCGTAAAACGTGCTTTGCATGATTTAGGATATCGAAATGTCCATATTGTTAAAGAACAGGAAATGCCCGATGCTGACTTTCCTACTGTTAAATCGCCTAATCCAGAAGAACATGCTGCTTTTGAATTAGCCATCACGCTTGGAAACCGTGTCGACGCTGATTTATTGATTGCCACCGATCCGGATGCGGATAGGCTCGGAATTAGCGTGAAAAATAATGCTGGAGATTATGTCGTATTAACAGGCAACCAAACAGGCGCTCTCTTTTTGGAATATTTAATTTCCCAAAAACAAAAGAAAGGGACCCTTCCAGAAAATGGAGTCGTATTAAAGACCATCGTGACTTCAGAAATAGGACGGGCGATTTCTGAGCAAAATGGTTTAAAAACGGTAGATGTTTTAACTGGATTTAAATTCATTGCTGAAAAAATCAATGAATACCACACAAGTGGAGAACATTCTTTCTTGTTTGGTTATGAAGAAAGCTATGGATATCTAATCAAAGATTTTGCTCGTGATAAGGATGCCATACAGGCGACCATTCTGGCAGTGGAAGTCTGTGCCTATTACAAAAAGCAAGGGAAAACGATGTACGAAGGTTTACTGAATGTTTTTGAGAAATATGGATATTACTTGGAAGGTTTGCGATCGTTGACTTTAAAAGGAATTGAAGGTTCCAGACAAATTCAAGCGATTCTCAATGAATTCCGTGAAAATCCACCAGATCAAATTTCTGGCCAAAAAGTAGTGGTTCAAGAGGATTATCTCAGTGGGAAAAAATACACGTTTGGGGCAAATAGGGAAGAGGCCATAAAGCTCCCAAAATCGAACGTATTAAAATACTTTCTTGAAGATGGCACATGGGTATGTTTACGACCTTCCGGAACTGAACCTAAAATTAAATTTTATTTCGGTGTTCAAGGAAACTCAATGAACGAAGCCAAGGGGAAATTATCCACCGTTATGGAAGACTTTATGAGAAGAATCAATAATTTGCTTTAAAGACTCTCATTCAGAGGATCTTCGTAAAATAACTAGGGTCAGCATTCATTATGTAAAGAAATGCGGACCCTTTTTGTCTATCTATAGGTTATTACTGCTTTCTAAATCTAGCGCCCAGCCTCTCGGAGTCATAAATACCCTTCTTAGAAATCAAGATTTCCCGTAGGTCGTCTTGCCTTTCGGGGCTGAACAGGGTACTTACCCCAACATGGTTGAGTATGAGGGTGTCGGGTATCGCGGGCTGGTGCTGAGATGTATTACTATTCGGCACTGATTGGAGCATTGAGCATATAATATACTATTCCAATCCTTCCAATACCCCCTATGATAGTAGCCTTGCTGATACCGTATGACGTTGCGTAGTACAGTTGTACAGGCCCTAGGATGGGCCTTATGAAAGGTGCTAAATAGGGAGGTTTTTTAAAGGGTCCTTATGGCGCCCCTTTATAGGCCATCTCCAATAGAAATGCCCTATAAGAAAAGTGCCTTAAAAGAGTGAAGTCTCAAAAAGTAAAACTAGAACATGGAACAGCATACATATACCGTTACATTAAAACCATTTGAAAATGTAAAATAATCCTAATGATAACTGGTCTATGAAGAAATTCTGAATAGTTAAATAATTAAATAGGAGACCAAGGACTTCAATGCGCTAGTGCAATCATTCCATTCGCTCCATACTTTATTCCTTTAGATATAAAAAAGGTGCCTGAAGTAGGGTGGGAATTTTGAACAAGACACCTGAAATGGCAGTTAGCCTATGATTTAAAGCTGTACTTTCATTTATTGTGGAAAACTATAAATGAACTAAAATGTGAAAAAACGTTTGTTTATCCTGCAAACAAAGGTTTTTTCTAATACCTATTTGCAGATTTGATATCTATACTGGATAACCCTGCCAGCAAATACAATTGGACCATTGATGTCGAGTAGATTAACCGATAGAATGCCATCAACAGTGTAAAACCGAATAAAGCGGTACCCCAGTAAATATGGCGTCGTTAACACCTACGCAACTTAACCCTTTGTTTTTGAAACCATAGCGTACGTTAGAGATTCTCTTTTCCGTCATTAAGGGGTAGATAATAAGATGGTGGCTGCTGCACCCTCCTCTAAGGCTGCCGCTGAGCCGACCCTAGTGACCTGTACAGTTAATAGATCGCATTGGTTGACAACTAAACTAGCGGTTGTAGATCCACAACAATTGCCTGGATTTGGACCTGTTATCGTTACACTAATGCCTGTGTTGACAAAAGTAACACCACAATCGGTGCTTCTAAATATTGTACCAGTTATAGATTGTGCTGCGGTTAATGGTTCATCACGGATACTGAAAACGAAACCTGTAATAGTTGATGTCTGTGCTATAACTACATTTGTTCGTGTAGGATCCGGGTCATCTACACCTAGTCCAAAGAATTGATTATTGGGAAGTGTGTCATCTGAAGCTAAATAGATAGTACTTGCTCCACCACCTTGAGGTCCTTGATTACCTTTTTTATCATTATCAGTTACGTTTACTTTCACTTCAACGTTTTGCTCTACCTTTTGTTCTTGTTTAGATGAGCATTTGCATTTACTATGACCGCAATCCTTACACTTTTTTACCTTACCCAACTTTGTACCCTCCTTTTATAAAACATTACTTTATCTTATGAATCTAGAATTTTTTTGGATTAGATAAAACCAAATAACAACACCCATTTTTAAACACAGAACATTTTTAAATACATATTCTCTCTTGATAACGGGGAGAAAAGATTGAGGTGACATCTGAGGAAAAACAAGCAGAAATCACATTGCGGATCAAGGAGTCAAATATTTACGGGGGAAAGGTAAAGGAGGTAAATCGGACGTTGAAGGATAAAGGAAATCGCACAATTAAAATGTAGATTCATCATGTTAGGAGCCAATATAAAAGTACTCATAAATTGTAATATTGCTGACATTTTTAAATTTAGAGCATAACATGTAATAACCAATTTAAGTACCTCTTATTTCGATTCGGATGCGTTACTGCTATGTCCCCTTTTGATAAAAATAGTAAGAAAAAAGCCGACCTTTATTTTTCGGCTTGTTCAAATATGAATCCTTTTTCAAGGGAACGGTTCTTTTTTATACTTTGCCTCACACCCCAATGCCAGATCTTTGTGCAACTTCCGCGAAATCTTTCGGACGATCAAGTCAAAGCAATTGCTGAACGGGATGGAATGATTGGACTAAATGCATTCTGAGTAATGTAGATCCTACACGCCCGGGGATTGACCAATTCATTGACCATGCTTCATACATTGCAGACTGAGTTGGTATACGGCATTTAGGATTTCGTTTCGATTTCATTGAATACTTTGAAGTAGGGGTAAGGGGAGGCTGCCTTCTAGTATTATTAATGAACAAACGAGCCTGTATCCACCGTGGATCAGGCTTTTTTGTATATAACAAAATTAATCACGATAAATATTACGTTTTAGGACTTTGATTAAAAATCATGCTTGCAATTGCGATTGACTAGAATTCTTGAAAATCACCTTCGCTTTAAAATGTGAGAACATATAACAACCTATAATCACAATACAACTACCAATTCCTTGTACCCACGTCATTTTTTCACCTAATAAGAGAAAAGCTAAAATTGCAGTGAAAATAGGATTGAAATTCAAGAAAATACCTGATGTAGTTGTACCTAACTTTTGTACACCAATGTTCCAAAGTACCATACATGCTACAGTTGAGATAACACCTGTATATAAAATAGATTGTATGAAAGAAGTATTTATATTTGACACTGCAAAATTAGAAAAATTAAACGGGAGAATAACTATAAGTCCAAATATACCAGAATATAATGTTGACATCATGGGTGTTGTTGTTAACATTGCCCATTTGCTACAAACGGAATATATCCCCCAAACACATACAGCAGCCATCATATATAAATGACCTGTATTAAAACTCAATGAAAGGAATAGATTAATATTTCCTTTTGAAAGTACAAGTATTACACCAAAAAGCGAAAAAAACATAGAAAATATTTGTAGAATATTAATTCTTTCTTTTAAAAAGAAAAATGAAAAAATTGCAATTGAAATCATGTTTAATGTTGATATTAACCCAACATTAGTGGCGGAAGTTTTCTCTAATGCTACAAATTGTAATAGATTAAATAGAACGACACCTGTAATCCCCATCAAAAATAATGGAAGGATTGCACTACGAGGTGGAAATATCTTTCTTTCTTTCCACCATACAATGGGCAAAAGACAACTAATAGCAATGATCCACCTTAAAGTCGTCAACGTCATCGGAGAAGCATGTTCGACAAGCGACTTTCCAACGACAAAGTTTCCACCCCATAACAAACTTGTTAAAAGTAATAACGAAAAATAATAATATTGCATTTCATTTTGCTCCTTTACATCTTTCACTGTTTAAGTAAAAAGATCGAAGCCATTGTGCACAATGACATTTCAATTTTCATAATTATTTATTAATAATTTTAACATTTTAGATCGTTACTTAATATATTATTTTGTATAATAGAAGAAACTTAAAATAATATAAAGAAATATTGCCGATAAACAGAATTAAATTTTGTTTTGCTATTGGAGTGATACTATTTTTGGAACAATTGTAAAAGGGGTGACTATAAGTGGAATCTATCGTAAGCAAGGTTCTAGATAATGTTGATATTCAAATTTTAGATTTACTACAAAAGCAAGCACAGTTAAGCAATACTGAGCTTGCAAAGCGTGTCAAATTATCTCCACCAGCTATACATTCAAGGATAAAACGTTTGGAAAATGAAGGGTTTATTAATGCACAAGTAGCAATTTTAAACCAGGAGAAGCTAGGTTTTGATTTATTATGTTTCATTTTTATTAGTACGAATATACATCAAGCTGAAAAACTGGAAGTTTTGGAAAAGGCATTAGCTTCTATGTCAGAAGTATTAGAGTGTCATTGTTTAACAGGTGAGTATGATTATCTTCTAAAAGTGGCTAACAAAGATCGGAAGGAATTAGAAATATTTATTAGAAAGTTAAATAAACTAGGCATTACAAAAATTCAAACTAGCCTAGCTCTCAGAGAAATAAAATATTCAACTGTTTTACCTATATGGGAAGAAAAGTCCCGTTCGTAAAAGAACACTTTTACGAACGTTTTGTTTTTTTATTAAATCACCTATTTTTAACGTGCGTTAAAGTTTTCAAATACTATCACTTTTAAAGAAGAGGAATATTTACTACTTGACGAAAAGGAATATCAAATTTCAGTGGATGATTTCGCAACAATTAAAAATACAAATATACAAGAAGTAGGGATTGGATCAATTGTCACTATTAAAGAAGTGACATAAAAATTTGAAATGCAGCTTAAAATTGTGAGTTCCGCAGAATCACCAACTGGTCACCGAGAGTTAACAGTCGATCAATCAGCAAAGAATGAGAAGTTTTTTAAACAAGAAGAGCCCATGGAGTTAATGCATTCTATGGGCTTCACAGGGGTTAGTGGAAATTTTCCATTTAAAGGGACTTTTCAGTCTCGTTAAAAATAAAAGAGAGATTAATTGGAGTTATCACAAAATTCCCACACTAAAAAACATCATACAAAGACAATAAATTAAGTCGTTCCACCTTCTAAAAGTTTAACAGGCAGATATGTCTCCAACGGAAAATCGTTAAATTCACCTTTAATTTCTTTTAATAAAATATCAATTGCTGTCTTGGCAATTAAATCAATTGGTTGTTGTATGGTTGTCAATTCTGGCAGTAAAACTTGAACTGCTTCTGTTCCATCATAACCGACAACTTTTAATTGCGTTGGTATATCTTTTCCGCGCTTTTTAGATTCAGCTATAACAGATGCCGCGATTAAATCATCACTTGCAAAGATCCCATCTACTTCTGGATGTTCATCAAAAAGCTTAGAGATTACTTCTTGATGACTTTGACCATGTGAAACTTCATATGTAATTGGAAGTCTACTCTGTTCCTTCATAACATCCTCATACGCTTTTCTTCTTAAGTTTGCTGGTGTTTGCAGCTCAATTGGTCCATTTATATGAACAATATACTGACAACCTTTCATTATTAATAATTCTGTAGCTTTTTTCCCTCCGCTATAATTGTCAGAGCCAACAACAGGGATGTTTTTCGATAAGTAGTGGTCAATTGCCACGACAGAAAGATTCTGCTTCTCATAATTTAGTATACCTCGGTTATATGTCACTACGACTACTCCATCTACTTGATTACGTATGAGCATTTCTAAATATTTTTCTTCTTTATCTATACGGTTTAAGCTGTTACAAAGTAACAATTTATAGCCTAATGAAGCACAGATACTTTCAATATGAAAGGTAAGTTCACCGAAAAATGGGTTACTTGAATTTGGGATAATTAGTCCTATTAAATTAGTTCGTTTATTAAATAAAGAACGGGCTAAATCGTTTGGAAAATAATTAATCTCCTCCATCGCTTTATAAACTTTTTCTTTTGTTTTTTCACTTATGTAACCGCGGTTATTTAATACACGGGAAACTGTTGTTGATGAAACACCTGCTATTTTTGCCACATCGTGAATGTTAGGCTTCATTTCATGTCCTCCTACCTTATTTTTTATACTCATTTGAATAAAGTTTTCATGTTTTTGTCCATTGATTGGATACTGAGATTTTTTCAGTTGGTTCACAGAGTTATTAAACATTGGCATCAATATTGTATAAAGAGCGAAGGTTTTAAAAATGAAAAATCCATTAATAAACTGTTTAATAGCATATCATAATCTGTCACCTACTAGGAAAACCCTATAATAAAATAATTTCAGATTAGTCTGATCACGCACCCATTTTAGAGAAAAGTACTAATATGTGCAAGAGTTAGAGACAGATTACACGAAAATTATTGTCTGATTTTTCAAAAAATAACTGTCAATCGGTTGACATATGTAACCGGTTGACATAAACTACTGTTGAAAGCGCTTTTATGAGTTTTTTTAAGACGAAAGACATATGAGGGGGAAGTGAAAGGTATGAAGAAATGGCTACTAGTAAGTATATCTTTATTACTGATGTTTGCTGCGGTGGGCTGCAGCAAAAGCGAAAGCGTTAATAGTGATGGTAAAAAAACGATTACGATGTGGGTACACATATCTGATGATAATGAAGAAGGAAAAGTGTATAAAAAACGGCTAGAAGCCTTCAATAAGAAGTATTCTTCTGACAATATCAAAGCTAAAATTGAATTTATTCCACGTAGCGGAAATGGCGGTGGTTATGAAGACAAAGTAAACGCGGCCCTTACAACTAGCACGTTGCCGGATGTTATTACTTTGGACGGACCAAATACAGCTGCTTACGCGAAATCTGGTGTCATTGCACCATTGGATGAGTATGTAAAAGATCAAGAGGATTTGCTGCCAAGTATTAAGCAACAAGGAACTTATAAAGACAAGCTGTATGCAATTGGTGTTAGTGAATCATCTGTTGGGATTTACTACAATAAAAGAATGTTACAAGAGGCGGGCGTAGATTTGAATACGCTACCAACAGTTGATAATCCATGGACATGGGACCAATTCCTTGCTCTTTGTAAAACGTTGAAAGATAAATACGACAAACCAGCTATTGATATGCAATTACAGTCGAAAGACGAAATGTTGACGTATGCGCTAACTCCGTTTGTCTGGTCAGCTGATGGGGATATCATCTCGAAAGATGGAAAGAAAGCAGAAGGTGTCTTCAATAAAAAACCTACTGTTGAAGCGATGACTTTTATTCAAACAATGTTGAAAGAAGGTTATACGACACGAACGCCAGTCAAACAAGCGTTTGAAACGGAAAAATATTCAATGAAGTTTAGTGGAGTATGGACAGTAACTGATATGAAAACAAACTACCAAAAGGTAGATTATGGCGTTATGCCATATCCAGTATCACCAAAAACAAAGAAACTAGTTTCTCCTTCAGGTAGTTGGCAATTTGCGATGACCCAAACGTCCGAAAATAAAGAATGGGCTGCAAAATTAGTTGACTGGATGACAAACAAAGATTCGAATGTGGAACTGAGCCGTACGATTGCAGCACTGCCAGTCCGATACTCTTCTGAAAAAGTGATGGCAAAAGAGTTCTCAGATCAAATGAATGTTTTCCTGAAACAATTGAAAGAAACAGGACACGCACGTCCCGTTACACCGGCTTATCCGCAAGTCACGCGTGCTTTCCAACAAACAATCGATGACATCAGCTTCTATGATCAAAATAAAGATATCCAAAAAGTATTGGATACACATGCGAAAGAAATGCAATCAGCTATCGATAAGGCCAATTAAAAGGAGGAACTATGAGTAAAATTGGATGGAAAGAAAATAGGAATGTCTATACATTTCTGAGACCAGAGGGAAGAACGAAGAATAGAATTCGGTGGAAAGAAAATGTAGTTGCATATACGTTTTTGGGACCGGCGTTGTTAATTTTATCGATGTTCCTTGTTATTCCGTCTATTATGTCAGTCTATTATTCGTTTACGGATTACTATTTATTGACACCAGATATGCGTACATTTGTCGGATTGGACAATTTCATCAATCTATTCCAGGACCCAATTTTTCTGAAAAGCTTGGTGAACACACTGGAATTTGTCGTTTGGGTGATTCCGTTACAGATAGGGGCAGCTCTTGGGCTGGCCCTCCTATTAAATAAACAACGTAAAGCAAACACGTTTTTTAAAGTAGCTTACTTTAGTCCAGTTGTCATGTCACTTGTCGTTATCTCTGTTCTATGGTTGTATTTGTTAAATCCAAATGAAGGGATTATTAACAACGTACTCACATACTTCGGAATTTCAGCCCAACCGTTTTTGACAAGTCCTAAGCAGGCGATATTTACAATTGTTGTGGTTTCAGCTTGGCAAGGAGCTGGCTTTCAGATGCTGATTTTTCTAGCAGGACTGCAGAATATCCCTGGTGATGTTTATGAGGCGGCACAGTTAGACGGAATGAATAAATGGCAAAGTTTTATATACATTACGTTACCTTTGTTGAAACCAACTTCAATATTTATATTTATTACCACATTAATTGGCGCATTCAAGCTGTTGGTTCAACCAATGGTTATGACGCAAGGTGGACCAGTGAATTCCACCATGACGGTTGTCTATTATATTTATCAAACTGGTTTTACGGACCGTATGGTGGGTTATGCCAGTTCAATTGCTCTCTTGTTTGGGACGATTATCGGACTTGTTACGATTACGCAACGTAAACTGGTGAAGGAGGATGAAGACTAATGAGACGGAAATTTGGGCCTCTAACGATTTTAGAATACATTTGCCTGGTTTTGCTCGCAGTGCTATTTATTTTTCCACTGTTTTGGATGGTCGCATCCTCGATGAAGCCAGAAGCGGAAATTTATAACGACATGAGCAACATTAAGGCTTTCCTGCCATCATTTCATCCATCGGACTGGTTTGTATCCTACAAGCAAGTTCTGTTACGATTTCATTTACTAGGTTATATCGGCAACAGTTTGTTTTATGGTTTGTGCGTAGCAGTTGGTTCCATAATTATCAATGGGATGGCGGGCTATGCATTTGCTAAACTTAATTTTAGTGGAAAAAAAGTGCTGTTTGGTCTTTTATTGGCTATTTTAATCGTGCCATTTGAAACTATCTTAATCTCTCAATTTACCATTATTCATAGCATTGGATTAGTGGATACACGTCTTGCGGTTATTTTGCCAGCGTTGGCAGGGGCATTCAATATCTATTTGTTCCGGAACTTTTTTATGGCTATTCCAACAGAGATTATTGAATCGGCAAAATTGGATGGGGCAAATACATGGCAAGTTTTCTGGCGGATCATGCTACCGATGTCTAAACCAGCCGTTGCCACTGTTGGAACATTGGCTTTTATCGGAAGTTGGAATGACTATATCTGGCCTCTGATGGTCTTGACAGACAAGTCGAAATTTCCGATCCAAGTAGCGATTACAGCAATTAATAGTACAGATCCGGTTTATACTAACCAAGTCATGGCTGTACTGACGATATCCACCGTTCCATTGATTATTATCTATATTGTGGCTCAACGTTATATTTTAGAGGGGATTGGTGGTTCAGGTACAGGCATTAAATAAAGAGTGTATCATCATTAACAACCATGTATGGACTTAAATTCACATTTCTAATTCTTCTTTTTCATATTGTTAACTAGTTATTCATTTCTTTACACATGTCTAGTAAAAGGAGCAATTAAATTGAAAGTTTCAAAAAATCTGTATTGGATGTTAAGTGCGTATTTTTTCTTTTTCTTTTTTACTTGGTCTTCTAGTTACTCTTTATTTTCCATTTGGTTAGGACAAGAAATAAATTTAAGTGGGTCAGCTACAGGTATTATCTTTTCTGTAAACGCTATCTTCGCCTTATGTATGCAGCCACTATATGGTTATATATCTGACAAAATAGGTTTAAAGAAAAAAATATTATCTTTCATTAGTTTGCTTCTCGTATTTGTAGGACCATTTTATATCTTCATCTATGGACCATTATTAAAATACAATGTCTTTTGGGGCGCGGTTGTTGGAGGAATCTATTTAGCAGTTGCTTTTCTAGCTGGTATTGGAGCGATTGAATCATATATTGAGAAGATTAGCCGTAAATATGATTTCGAGTATGGAAAATCGAGAATGTGGGGCTCTTTAGGGTGGGCGGCAGCTACATTTTTTGCAGGACAGTTGTTTAATATTAATCCAAATATCAATTTCTGGGTTGCATCTGTTTCAGCAATCATATTAGTGGCCATTATTATGTCTGTGAAAATAGAAATGACGGATCAAGAGATGAATAAAGCTGATTCTATTAAATTAAAAGACGTTGGACAACTTTTTTTATTAAAAGATTTCTGGTTTTTCATGATGTACATTATTGGGGTGACATGCGTATACAGTGTTTATGATCAGCAATTCCCTCTTTATTACGCCTCTTTATTTCCGACTGAATCGTTAGGCAATCAAGTATTCGGATATCTAAACTCGTTCCAAGTATTTTTAGAGGCTGGAATGATGTTTCTTGCTCCGTTTATCGTAAATAAGTTTGGTGTAAAGAATAGTTTAATTCTAGCAGGATTTTTAATGGCCTTCCGAATCATCGGTTCTGGAATTGTTGTTGGGCCAATCGGAATTTCTTCGATGAAATTAATTCATGCTCTAGAATTGCCTATTATGCTAATTGCTATTTTTAAATATTTAGCAGCGAATTTCGATACCCGCTTATCTTCTGTGCTTTATCTAGTTGGTTTCCAATTTGCATCTCAGGTAGGTGCATCTATTCTTTCACCAATTGCAGGTGGATTATATGACAGTGTAGGATTTCGTAATACCTATCTCATCATGGGAATCATGGTTTTTTGTTTTACCATTATTTCAATCTTTACTTTAAAAGGTTCTAAAAAAAGAAAAGGCTTAAATGGCAATGTGGAAAGGTTACGAAAGATAATATAGGAGGATGTTAGGATGTTAACAATTAATAGAATTAAACAGGCTGAAGAGGCACTGAAGAATGCAAAGACAAAAATAAATAATCGTTATCGATTAGGTTACCATATCATGGCTCCAGCTAACTGGATTAATGACCCGAACGGTTTCACACAGTTTAAAGGGGAATATCATGCATTTTATCAATGCCATCCATATGATGCAAATTGGGGGCCTATGCATTGGGGCCATATAAAAAGTAAAGATCTCATTCATTGGGAGCATTTGCCTGTTGCTTTAGCTCCTGGGGATGCTTGTGATACAGATG